>JBAXGN010000012.1 GCA_037139415.1 Verrucomicrobiota bacterium
TTGTGATCAAATTCATCGCAGGGAACATATAAGGGAGAGGGTTAGGGTGAGGGGGTACGGAACTCTCAAATTCGGAATGCGGATTTCGGAATGCGGAACTCCAAAAATGTCGGCGCGTGCATTTGCTCTGCGCCGCAGGTCGGTTGAGGGATGGTTCCCCGGTGAGCCTCCACAACCCTTAACGCGACGGCGGCAATTCCGCAATCCGCAATCCGCAATCCGAATTCCAAAGCGGCTCCCGCGCTTCCTTGGGGCCAGGGCCAAAGTTCGGACAAAAACAATTCGCTTTATATTTTCACAATGCAGGATACATTAGTGGTATTGGCAGCTTGCCAACCTATTATGAAATGTTTCATTCCGTTTCGATCCGTGTATTGGTTAACCTTGAGTCTGGGCGCGGGAACGCTCCTGGCAGCCGAACGCTTTCCATTCGTGATTCCAGGGGACGATGCCTCGCCCACGATCACCGATCTGGCCGGGCTCTCCCCCAAGCCCGCCGGAGCGGATGGTTTTGTGCGCATTCGGGACGGGCATTTCTACACCGATTCCAGCCGGCTCAAGCTCTGGGGCGTGAACACCTGTTTCAGCGCCAACTTTCCCACGCACGAGGAGGCGGAGAAGGTGGCCGCGCACTTTGCCAAGCTGGGCATTAACGCGGTGCGCATGCATCATCATGATACCGCCAACTCGCCGCGCGGCGTGTGGGGGCCGATCGTCAACGGCCAGCGCACGCTGGACCCGCAGCAATTGGATCGCCAGGATTATTTCCTGGACCAATTGAATCAGCACGGCGTTTATGCCAACTTGAACCTGCACGTGGGCCGCGCGTTCACGGAAGCGGAGGGCTTCACCGGCAAAGATTTGCCGTACGCGGTGCATTACGACAAATATCTGCTTTATTTCGAGCCCAGGATGCGCGCCCGCTTCAAGGAGTTCTGCCGGGATTACCTCACACATGTGAACCCTTACCGCAAACTGAAACGCTCGGAGGATCCCGGCGTGGCGGTGGTGGAAATCGTCAACGAAAACTCGTTCAGCCGGGATGGCGCGCGCACGGCGGCCAGTTTACCCGAGCCGTATCGCGGCGAATTTAAGAAACAATGGAATGAGTGGCTCTCAAAACATTACGCCGACACCGCCGCCCTCACCAAAGCCTGGGGCAGTGAGAGCGAACCCCTCGGCCCCATGGTGGCGGATAGCTCGGCGTGGAAGACCAACCTGGGGGCCTGGCGCGCGCATCAGACGCAGGGTTTCCCATTTGAAACCCGCTTCAACCAAGCCGGGCCGGAACCCAAGACCCCGGCCATGCAGGTGCGCATCGTCAAGAAAGCGCTGGAGGTCATGCAACAGGAATTGATCCTCAGCAACCTTACCCTGGAAACCAACCAGCTCTACACCGTGTCCTTCTGGATCAAATCGGATACGCGATGCGCGGTCCATGCGGACATCTCGAATCAGGGGCCCGGCAACTGGAGCAGCGTCGGCTTCCGCGAGCAGGTGCAAGCGGTCGCGAAGTGGCAGCAAGTGCATCGTGTCTTCCGCACCACCGCCGACATTCCCGGCAAAGTCCGTTTCTGCCTCAAGTTCGGCGGGCAGGAGGGTAACTTTTACATCGGCGGCGTGCGCCTGCGCAAAGGCGGCGAATACATCGTCATCCCCATGGGCCAATCGTTGGAAGAGGATACGATTGAGATTCCCGTGGATGGCTGGAGCGAGGTAGCCGTGCGTGACGTGAAGCATTTCATGGAAGATACGGAAATCGGTTTCATTCGCGAACTCACCGAATACTTGAAGAAAGACCTCGGCGTGCGGGTGCCCATCACCGCCTCGCAAATCACGTACCATGGCGCGGACATCGTCGCGCAGACCTGCGATTATACCGATATTCACGCCTATTGGCAGCATCCCCGCTTCCCTGGCAGGCCGTGGGATCCGCAAAACTGGACCATCAGCAACACCCCGATGGAAACCGTGCCCAACAGCGACCGCCTGCTGGCCTGCGCCCCGTGGCGTTTGCTGGATCGTCCGTTCACCATTTCCGAGTGGAATATCCCCGACCCGAATGATTACGCCGCAAGCGTTGTTCCGTTTGCCGCCATGGTGGCGGCGTTGCAGGATTGGGATGGCGTCTTTTTCTTCCAATACAGCAATGGGGGCGGCGAATGGTTTGGGGACCGCATGAATGGTTATTTCTCCTTCGGCGGACAACCCGTCAAGCTGGCCATGCTCACCGCGTGTGCCAATATGTATCGCCGGGGCGATCTCGCGCCCTTGCCCCAAGTGGCCGCCGGCTCCCTGAAAACCATGATGCCCGCCACGCTGGCCTTATCCCATCGTTTGGGCATGGACCCGAAGGCCGAAAAGGCGGCGGAACTCCCAGCGGTGGCCAATCCCAAGCTACTCACCGGCCCCGGCGTGCTCTGGGATGCCACCGATACCAACCGCGCCGTGGTGCAAGTCAACACGCCCGCGACCCGCGCCATTTGGGGCTTGGTAGCCGAGGGCAGCTACAACCTCGGCGGCGTGCAACTCAAGTTTGGCCCGATTGAACGCAACTACGCCGCCCTGGTGCTCACCAGCCAGGATGGGCAGCCATTGGAAAAATCCAAACGCATTCTGCTAACCGTCGTGGGCTCAGCGCAGAATCAAGGGATGATCTGGAATGAGCAGCGCACGTCCGTGAACAAGAACTGGGGGACCGGCCCCACCATGGTCAACGGCATCCCAGTGGAGCTGACTTTGCCGTTCCGGGTGCAGAGCGTACACGCATTGAACCCCAAAGGGGAACGTCAGGGAACCGTGCCAGTGCAAGCGGACGGCGCGCAAAGCCGCCTTGCCATTGGGCCGGAATTCAAGACGCTGTGGTACGAATTGACGGCGGAGTAATCCGCAACCGGATCAGCCCGGCGGCCAGGCCATCGGGCGTCCGCCGAGTAAATGCACGTGCAGATGCGGCACGGACTCCCCGGCATGTGGTCCCTGGTTAATCACCAGCCGGTACCCGGTCTTATCCACGCCCAAATGCACGGCCACCGCCGCCGCCTTGAGCAGCAGATGCCCCAACAACGCCTGATCCTCCGCGCTCGCCGCCCCAATCCGCGAAATGGCCTTGCGCGGCACGATCAAGACATGCGTCGGCGCCTGCGGCGTGATGTCCCGAAACGCCACGACCAGCTCATCTTCATAAACGATCTGGGCCGCGATATCCTTGTCGCAAATTTTTTGGAAGAGGGTCTTGCTCATAAATATTCAGTCGTTGAACCTCAGGTTAAATCCCGCCGGGTCAAGTCACCATCAACCCGCAATCCGTCGAGCCTTCGCGCTGCTTGAGGCAATCGCGCAAAAACTCCACGATCTGATCCTGCAACCGCTGGCATTGATTGTTCCAGCGGCGGGTGCCCAGCAATTGTTTGACGCAACCGCGCAACCCGCGAAACCGCACCAGCGCGGGTGCGATCGCCAGTTGCCGTTGCATCTCCTCGCGCAACAGGCGGAAGAACATCAATTCAAAACCTTCCCCCGAAGCGGACGCCAGGCGTTCCAAATCCGAATCCGCCACGGACGCAGCCGGCGATTCGCCGGCGTTCACCAACGAGACGCCCAGCCCGCGCAACACCGTTTCAAACACCCGCGTGAATTCTGCCACCGTGATGCTGTCCCGTCCCTGCTCCTGACGAAAGAAATACACCACCGCCTCCAAGGCGTTATCCACCAACTCCCGGTCCACGCGGCCCGGAAACTCCGCGAGCAGCTTGCCGGCCAAGTCGGCGGCGCTCATCGGCAGCAGTTCGCCCGCCTCGGTCTCAAACACCAGGCAATCGCAGCGTAGTTGTATCATTTCTCACCTCCAGCTTCTTGACCGCATGCACAAAATCGGTCGCCTCCTGAAAACGCCGATACACGCTGGCATACCGCACGTACGCCACCTCATCCACCTCCCGCAACCCATTCATCACCTTCTCGCCAAGCACCGGACCGGGCACTTCCGAATCGAATTCCGCCGCCGCCTGGTCGGCGATGCGGTTGACCAGTTCCTGGATGACCTCATTGCTGACCGGGCGCTTTTGGCACGCCTTTTGAATGCCATTGAGAAGTTTATCCCGGTTAAACGCCTCGCGCCGGCCGTCGCGCTTCACAATCATCAGCGTGCCACGCTCGATCTGCTCGTACGTAGTGAAGCGATGCTGGCACTGGAGACATTCGCGGCGCCGGCGAATGGTCGAGCCCTCACTGGAAGTCCGTGAGTCAATCACTTTATCATCCTGGCCACCGCATTTAGGACAGCGCATAAGTTAATACCACAAAGTATAGTATGCGCGATTTAGTACCACACTGCATATAGGTAAGTCAACACGGTATTCTGCGTTTTTTCGAATTCCCGCCCCTTGCTCCTTGAAATACGCGCCACCAGAGCGTAAGCCCCATCCATGTTCGCCGATAATCTGGAAATAACGGGCGGGACGCTGGGGAAAAGGGAAAGTGCCGGGGGGGTTGTCATCAATCTTATTAAATACGCCCGTTTTGCGCCGCGCAGGGCCAGATTTGTCCGTTGCAAAACGCAATTTGCGGTCCGCACAAAGCGTTATGCAAAGGACAAATCGAGGGTTGCGGAGGCTCACCGGGGAACCACCCCTCACCCGGCCTGCCGCGCAGAGCAAATGCACGCGCCGACATTTTTGGAGTACGGCGGCAAGGTGGGACAAAGGGGCCGCGACACCGTTTTGGATTTCAACCCGCCAACCATGATTTACCGCCCGAATAGTCGTCGGCCCTCCATTCCGCATTCCGAAATCCGCATTCCGAATTTGAGAGTTCCGTCCCCCCTCACCCTAACCCTCTCCCTTGAGGAGAGGGAATGACGCTCGCCGCGTTTTGATATTCCAAAGGCCATGCGTGCGCTCCCGCCGTGGACGGATTCTGCGCCGGACGCCAAAGACTCACCAGCAACCCATCATTCGCTCCCTCAGCCGCAGAACGGACCTCCTCTCCCCGAGGGAGAGGAAAGAGGTGAGGGGGTACGAAACTCTGGGAATTCCCCCGCTGTCAAATTTCCCCGCGCCACTCCATTTAGGTCTCCTCAGGTACACCCGCGTTCACTCCAATGGACGGGGCAAATCCAAAGCGGTGTCGCCCGCCGCCCCTTTTTCCCCCTTCGGTTGCCACCGCACTCCAAAATTCCCCGCGCCTTCATATTTGAGACTCCTTACGTCGTCACCTACGTTTGTTTTTGTGCGTTTTTGATGGCCAACGGGGCGATTCCGGGGCAGAATGCCGCTCATGAAAACCACGACGAAAGTATGGCTGGGCGCAATGGTGGCGATTGTCCTTATAGTGTCATGCTCTACTCCGCCGACGGGTCTGTTTAGCCCCCGTTACAATGGAAAGTCATTACTCACTTGGGTAAACAAAATATCTCCTTCTTCAAGCGAGGCGGGCATCGGTGAAATAAGGCCTGATGAAAAGGAAATTGCCACTGCATTACAGGCCATGGGCACCAATTGTCTGCCGTATTTGATCGCCAGAATTAAGTTAAAAGAATCGATGTCTGAAAAAATGGGATTCGATTTCAATCCAAGACTGCCTTTTGATGAATCTTCAAGAGAAATAGAACTAGAGCAGAAGCGTCGGCAGGCAGCGAAGGGTTTCTGTATGCTGGGGCCGATTGCCACACCGGCCATTCCACAACTGGTTCCACTATTAAATGATGAAACCGTAGTAGTCTCCGTTACTTGTGCTTTGGTGGGCATCGGAACCGCAGCATACCCCGCGCTATTTCAGGCTCTGCAACATACGAATACTAATATTCGACGCTCCGCAGCTTTAGGTATCTCCCAGCACAGGGGAAAAGGAGAATTTGCCATACCCGCACTGCTCGCAATGTTAAATGATCCAGATGGAAAAGTCCGTTCTGCGGCTGCCTATACGTTAGGCAAAATAAACAAACAGCCGGAAATTGTCGTTCCCGCGCTTATTAAAGGATTATCAGACCCGGATCCTTCCAAGGGTGCGAGTATGGCGTTTGGGTTATATGGATATGGAAAGGCTGCCGTCCCAGCGCTGCCTTTGCTAAGGGAACTTCTCACCAAAACCAACCTGACGTATTTTCAAGTAGAAGAGATTCATAGGGTAATCGGGAGTCTTTCCGGCCCTTTTCTACCATGATGCCAGCAGAGGGTGCCAGGCGCGTCCATTTCTGAAAGAGTGAGACTCGTTACCTCATCGCCTACCTTTATCGGGGCGCTTTTTTGATGGTCAACGGGGCGATTCCGAGGCAGAATGCCGCCCATGAAAACCACGACGAAAGTATGGCTGGGCGCAAGCGCGCTGCTCGCCCTCGTCGTGGCGTTGTACTGCTCCCCGCCACTACCCCCGCCGTCCAAAACCCCGTAATTCTGCCCTGCGCCGCTGGAGTTCTGCCGCATAATACTATGAAAGATTTAACGAATCCGCGTTGGATGTGGCTCAAGGCCGGGTTGCTGCTGTTGATCGGCGTGGTGGCCGCGCTGTTGTTGCTGTTGGAGGCCGCCACGGTGAAGACGGCGGTGCTGCTCGGCATTGTGATCTGGAGTTTTTGCCG
Source organism: Verrucomicrobiota bacterium (assembly GCA_037139415.1). Classification (NCBI taxonomy): domain Bacteria; kingdom Pseudomonadati; phylum Verrucomicrobiota; species Verrucomicrobiota bacterium. The sequence goes on from JBAXGN010000012.1 coordinate 6,578, forward strand.
CGCTTACTACTTCGCCTTCTATGTCATCGAGCATTATGTGGACCCCGGCTACCGGTTTTCCGGGTTGCTCGCGTTTCTGCGCTACGCGCTGCGGCGGAAGGTGTGAGCGCCGCCCCCCGCCCTACTGCGGGGCTTTCTGCTTTTTATTCTTGCCGCCCGCTTTCTGGTTGCCCCCGCCGGCGTCGGTGAAGGGCGGGTTCTCAAAGATGCAGGTTTCGCCGAGGACGCGCGGGTCCTTGGCCTCGGTGAGGACTTGGAGGAGGCGCGCGGAGAGTTCGTCTTTCACTTTGGCGTAGGCGGGATCGCCCGCGAGGTTCTTGGTTTGGTCCGGGTCGTTGCGGACGTCGTAAAGTTCTTCGCCGGGGCGCTTGCCAAAGGCCCAATTGTAGTGCCACTTCCATTCGGGGGTCAGGCGCTGGCCGATGAGCCAGGCTTTGGTGGGGCTGGCGTCCATATCGGCAAAGGCGGCAAAGGTGTTGTGTTCGAGGACGCTCGCGGGCGGGGCCTCGGTGTCCGTAACCAGGCCGGGGCTGCCCATTGGCCAGCGGTCCGGCATGAAATTGCGGACGTAGAGGAAGTCCGGGGTGCGAATGGCGCGGTGGGGATAGGGTAAATTCCCCGGACGCGCGGCGGCGACGTGGCGCTCGCGGCCGGTGACAACCCAAGTGCGGGCGGGATCCACCTGGCCGGATTTATTGGTTTGGAGGACGTCCCAAAAGCTTTTGGCAATCATGGTGGCGGGAGGCTTGACACCGCCGATTTCCAGGAACGTGGGGGCGAGGTCCATCAGGTTGACGAAATCTTCCAGCACGCGCCCGCCCTGGACGCCCGGCACGCGGGCGATGAGGGCCACGCCGACGCCGAAGTCGTACAGGTTGCATTTGCCGCCGGGCACACCGGGCATGCCGTGGTCGCCGCTGATGACGATGATGGTGTTATCGAGTTCGCCGGCGTCCGCAACCATTTTGACGAGCAGCCCGACGCTGGCATCCCAAGCCTGGATTTCGCCCATGTAATCGGTGTAATCCTCGCGGACTTCCGGCACGTCGGGCATGAACTTGGGGAGTTTGCCTTGGACGGACTCCGGCTCGATCCCCCAAAGGGCTTTGCCGGAACCTTTCTCAAATTCGCGATGGGTGAGCGTGGGGCCGAACCAGAAGCAGAACGGCTGGCCGGGCTTGCGGTCGTCGAGGAAAGCTTTGAAGTTGTCGCGGACTTGGCCGAGCATCTTGCCCTTGGCGGCCTCGAAGGTCATGCCCTCGCGGACCATCCGGGTGGCGTTGGCGGAAAAGCGGTTGAACTCGCGCCCGGCCTTTTCATAGGCGTGCTGGGCGCCGCCGTACGGGGCATCCGCCGGCGTGCCGGGGCTCCAGACTTTGTAGCTCTTGCCGATGTGGTAGCCGGCGTCGCGCAGCAGCAGCGGGTAGCTGGGAATCTTCTCATCCCACATCGCGCCTTGCAGAATCGCGCCGCGCCCGGTGCGGAAGAAGTATTGGCCGGAGAGCAGTGAGCTGCGGCAGGGTGTGCAACTGGGGGCGGTGACGTACGCGTTCTTGAACAGCGCCCCCTCGCGGGCGATGCGGTCAATATTCGGGGTCTTGATGACCTGGTTGATGGAGGGGCGGGTCTCCGTGGCGGCATAGACGCCCGCATAGCGGCCCCAATCATCCGCAAAGAGGAAAAGAATATTGGGCCGCGCGGGTTTCACCGCCGCAACGGCGCTGCCGCCAATGAGCACCAGACCGATCAGCCAGCCAAGACTTGCAATGCGCTTCATCGGGGCATGAAGCCACTCCGCCGCGGAAAATACAAGCCTGCAAGCGGCGGCCATGCGGCCCGCGCCCGCGCTGCGGCCCCGCTTACGCGCTTGACTCACGCCCGGTAAGGCGTATGAAACGTGTGGCCGATTGCGAGGCCGGATGATCGCGGCTCCCTCATGACACGTACATACGATTTGGTAATGACTCACCACTTGGACGCGGATGATTATTTCATCCAGCGCGTCCAGTGGCATTGCGCTGCCGCCGGGCTGAACTTCTTTCTCATCGAGCCGCTGTGGGTGCGGGAATTCCAGGAAGCATTGCGGGCCAACCGCGTCTGGGCGCGGGCGCTGATTAACATGCATAGCGAGCATCATCAGCCCGAGGACATTTATCATCAGTTGATTCTGCTCGCCGCGGAACGCAATATCCTGCTCGTGGACCCGCCGGCGGTGGCGCTGGCGGCATTTGACAAGGCGCGGCTGCATCCCCAGTTGGAGGCGGCGGGCATTCCGGTGCCGCCCACAGTGATTGTGCCAGCCGAGGCCGCGGCGGCCTTCCAACTTTCCGCGGCGGACCGGGAGCGATTGGGCAGCCCGTTTGTCATCAAGCCGTGCCGGGGTTACGGGCGGCGCGGCGTCCTCCTCAAGGCGGAGAGTGAAGCGGATTTAGCCGCCTCGATGGCGCAATGGCCCGACTCGCATTACCTCCTGCAAAAGCGGATCGTCCCCGCCCTGGTCGGCGAAGAGCCCGCCTACTTCCGCGTCTTTTACGTCTTCGGCGCGGTGTGGAGTTGTTGGTGGAATTGCCACAACGACCGCTACCGCCTGATGTCCACCGCCGATCATGGGGCCTGGCAACTGGACCGCGCGGAAGCCAAAGTGCGCCGGATCGCCGCGCTGACCGGCATGAACTTTTTCTCCACCGAATTTGCGTTCACGGAGGACCGGAAATTTGTCGCCATTGATTATGTGAACGACCAGTGCCACCTGCTCAGCCAATCCATCAGCCCCGCGAACGGAGTCCCGGATTCCCTGGTGGCCGCCATCGCCAAACAATTGGTGGAGGGCGTGCGCAGCCGGATTCAGAAGAGCTGAGTGGCGGATATATTGGGCTTGCGCCAGCGGCTGTTTTTGACTATGAACAGGGCCATGCAAACATGGCGGGTAATCCGGGCTCTCGTGATGGTCGCGTGGTTCCTCAACCACTGGCAGGCCAGCGCACAATTGGACCCCACCACCAGGAATTTGATCCAGCTTGGCTACAATCAACCCCTGCGCGGCTCCGCGCCGATGGCCGGCTACGCCTTTTATTATTGGAACAAGCCGGGCTTCCTCCGCACCAACCTGACGATGCGCGTGGCCATTGCGCCGGTTTACCTGGATGCGGAACTGGGCATCCGCGAGGCCCTCGGGGCGAACACCGATGTGGGGATTGGCGTCGCCGGGGGCGGTTTTGCCGAAACGTACTCCGAAATGCGCAACGGCAACTATATCCACGAGGAATCGTTCACCGGCCACGAGATAGACGGCAGCCTGAGTGTCTATCACCTCTTTAATCCGGCACAACAAATTCCGCTCTACGGCTTGCTGCGCGCCAGCGTCCACCGCGCCTTCTACGGGCGGGATAACGCGACCGCCCCCGGGTTTAAGATTCCCACCGACCGCGACACGCTGGTGACCCGCGCCGGGCTGCGCTGGGGCGGCAATGAGCCCGTGCTGGTGCCTAACGCGGGCCTGGAGTTGAGCGTCTGGCATGAGGGGTACTTCCGGGATCACGGCCAGAACTACGGGTACAACCAGGACCGCCGCATTGAAGCGAACAGCCACCGCTTTTGGGGGCGCGCCCTGCTGGCCAACACCTTCGATGACGGCCTGCACTTTAACGTCCACGTCACCGTGGGCACCTGCCTGAACCCGGATCGTTTCAGCGCCTACCGGCTGGGCAGCTATCTCCCGTTTACCTCGGAATTTCCGCTCTCGATTCCCGGCTACAACTTCCAGGAACTGAGCGCCCGCAACTTTGCAAACCTGGGGGCGATGGTGATGGTGCCCTTATGCGAATCCCGGCGCTGGAGCGTGCTGGGCTCGGTGGATAGCGCCGTCATTGACTACGCGCCCGGCCAGGCGCAGAACGGTCATTGGAACTCGGGCGTCGGCGGCGGTCTGGCCTACGAATCCGCCTCCCACGGTTTCCAAGTCATTGTCAGTTATGGCTACGGCATCAACGCCATCCGGCACGGCCAGCACGGCGGGCACAGTGTCTGCGTGCTCGCGCAGTGGGATCTGGAAAAGGCCCGGCCCGCGCTCCTCGACCCCGCCAATAATCCCCTGCGCTCGCGCTTCCTGAACAACTTCCTGCAACGCATGTTTTAACCCAGTGATTCCCCTTTCGCGGCGGAACAATACGGGTTACGTTGTCTCCCAGTTACGATGACTGCATCGAAAATAAATTCAAGCAACGCGCTCGACCGCCGTCACTTGCAAACGGCGCTGCGGTTGGCCCGGCGCGCTTACGGACAGACCGCGCCCAACCCCATGGTCGGCGCGGTGCTGGTCAACGGCGGTCAAATCATCGGGCGCGGCTGGCATCATCAGGCCGGCCAACCCCATGCGGAAATCGAGGCCTTGCGTGACGCCGCCAAGCGTGGCCGCGATCCCCGGGGCGCAACGCTGTACATTACCCTTGAACCTTGTTGCACACAGGGGCGCACCCCGCCTTGCACCACCGCCATCATCGAAGCGGGCATCCGGCGCGTCGTCGTGGCCGCCACCGACCCCAACCCGCAACATGCCGGGCGCGGATTTGCGCTGCTGGAAAAGGCGGGCGTACAGGTACAGCATGGCGAACTGGCCACCGAGGCAGAGCTTCTGAATGAAGCCTTTAACCATTGGATCGTCCACCGTACTCCCTGGATCACGGTCAAAGCCGCCATGACCCTGGACGGAAAAATCGCCACCGCCTCCGGCGAATCCAAATGGATCACCGGTGAAGCCGCCCGCGCTGAGGGCATGAACCTGCGCCTGGGCGCGGACGCCATCCTGACCGGCATCAACACCATCCTGGCGGACGATCCCTCCCTGACCCTTCGCTTGCCGGATGGCGTTACCAAAGCGCGCCCCCTGCGCCGCATCATCCTGGATAGCCGCGCCCGCACCCCGCTTGCCGCCCGCGTCATAACGGATGCCTGTGCCGCACAAACCACCCTGGTGACCACGGCAGCGGCTCCGGCAACACGCCGCAAAGCCCTCGCCCGCCACTGCCAAGTCTGGGTGGCCCCGACGCGCAATGGCAGAGTGGACCTGCGCTGGCTCTTGCGCCGGCTTGGCAAAGAAGAAATCACCAACCTGCTCGTCGAGGGCGGCGGAGAGGTGAACGCCGCCTTCCTGCTGAATTCGCTAGCACACCGGGTGGCATTCTTTTATGCCCCAAAAGTGTTGGGGGGGCGCAATTCCAAACCGGCGGTCGCCGGCTTGGGCGCGCGTTCCCTGAAAGAAACCCTGCGCCTGCGCGACCTGGTCTGGCGGCAACTCGGCGAAGACCTTTTCCTCACTGCGCGAATTGCCCGGTAACGGCGGGTAAACTGCTTGCGGGACGACGGAGAAAATGCAATCTTGACGAGCGGGCTGCATCGAACAAAGCTGGCTTCAATAAGCCCAGCCCGGTAAATTAACAACACTGTGGTGAACCATTCAATTCAGGCGCGGCGGCAGTGGCAGCGGAGCGAAGTTCTGCAGGCCTTCACGTGGTTTGAGTTGCTGGTCATTGCCAACCGATAACGGCCCATGCGCATCCTGGTCATCGAAGATGATAAGAAGATCGCCTCGTTCATCGTCAAGGGGCTCCGGCAAAACGGTTTTGCCGTGGACCACGCGCCTGATGGCGACACCGGACTGGACCTGGCGTTGACCACTCCGTACGACACCATCGTCGCGGACATCATGCTGCCCAAACGGGACGGCCTCAGCGTGGTGCAGGAATTACGCCGCCAGAAGATCCGGGTGCCGGTACTCTTCCTCAGCGCGCGCTCCTCCGTGGATGATCGGATCAAAGGCTTGCAGATGGGCGGGGATGATTATCTGGTGAAACCGTTTTCATTCAGCGAATTGCTGGCCCGCGTGCAGGCGCTGATCCGGCGCTCCACCCAGAGCGTCGAGGCGACCACGCTGACCGTGGGCGACTTGTCGGTGAACCTGGTAAATCGCGAAGTGCGGCGCGCCGGTCAGTTGATCGAGTTGCAGGCCAAAGAATTTTCCCTGCTGGAGTTCCTGATGCGCAACGTGGGGAAAGTGGTGACCAAAGCGGTGATTCTGGAGCACGTTTGGGATTATAGTTTCGATCCCCAGACCAACGTGGTGGACGTCGTCGTCTGCCGATTGCGCAACAAAGTGGACCGCGATTTCGAACCCAAGCGCATCCAAACCCTCCGCGGCGTCGGCTATGTTCTCAAACCCGATTAAACCCGCGCGCGGCAGCTTCGGCTTGCGCTTGAACCTGTGGTATTCGGCGGCGTTCATCGCCACCGCCTGCGGCATCTTCCTGCTGGCCTATTTTCTGCTCGCCTCCGCCATTCAACAGAAGGACCGGGAATTGTTGCAAGCGCGCTTGGAAGAATACCGCGCGTGGTATGAAGGCGGCGGCATCAACATCTTGAAGGCAAAATTCCTGAACGATCCCACCAGCGCACGGAACGCGTTCTTCGTGCGGGTGGTCAGCCCCTTCAACCAGGTATTATTCCTGAACGTGCCGGAAACATGGCAGGGCTTTGACCAACGGAAGATCGAAGTGGTGGCCCCCTCCCAGGCGCAACCCTGGCTCACTCTCTCCGGCGACACTTCCCGGCAAACCTGGTTGATCGCCACGGCGCCCTTGCGCGGCGGGCTGCTCTTGCAGGTCGGCAAAAACACCGAGCAAACAGAGGCGCTGCTGAACCAGTTCCGCCTGATCTTCGGCTTCTCGATGGCCGGAGTCGTCGTGCTGGGATTCATCGGCGGCGCGCTTTTCACAGGACGGGCGTTGCGTCCCATCCGGGATCTGATCAGCGCCGTGCGCAACATCATTGACACCGGCAACATGAGCGCACGCGTCCCGTCCCGCACGCCCAGCCGGGATGAATTGGACGAATTGGTCAGCCTGTTCAACCGGATGATCGAGAAAAACGAGGGCCTGATCCGCGGGATGCGCGAGGCGTTGGATAATGTGGCGCATGACCTGCGGACGCCCATGACCCGGTTGCGCGCGGAAATTGAAGTGGCGCTGCAATCCGGCAACCCGGAAACGATGCGGGCCGCGCTGGCTGAAAACATGGAAGAATCCGAGCGCGTGCTGACCATGCTCAAGGCTCTGATGGATATTTCGGAGGCGGAAACCGGCACGATGCGGCTGGAACTCTCCGAGGTGGAAGTGGGCTCACTCATCCGCCAGGTGCATGAGCTTTACGAAATCATCGCGGAGGAAAAAGGCATCCAACTCACCGTGTCCAACCTGCCTGCGACGCTCACCGTCAAAGCCGACCGCACCCGCATCCAGCAATGCCTAGCCAACCTGGTGGATAACGCCATCAAATACACCTCAAAAGGCGGTAAGGTGGATATCACCGCCGCCCCGACCAGCGACGGTGGCGTTTCCCTGCGCGTCCAGGACACCGGCATGGGTATTCCCGCTGAGGAGATGCCACGCATCTGGGACCGGCTGTATCGCGGCGACAAGAGCCGGCACGAAAAAGGACTGGGCCTGGGCTTGAGCCTCGTCCGTGCCATCGTGCAGGCGCACCATGGCCAGACGGAAGTCCGCAGCCAGGTGGGCCAAGGCTCCGAGTTTGTCATTATTCTGCCCGCTTAGCGCGAATACCAGATTGCCGCGCGCATCCTGGGATTTCTGGTTCAAAAGTCATTGCAAGATTGAGGAAGGCGAGTAGTTTAGCTTACATGATTTTAGAGTTCACGAAAATGAACGGAGCGGGCAATGACTTTGTCCTGTTGGATAACCGGCCGGGTCAGTTGTCCTTGACACCCGCACAAGTCACCCGCCTGTGCCACCGCCAGCGCGGCGTTGGTGCCGATGGGGTGATGTTGCTCGTGCCCTGCCAGAGCGGGAAAGCAGATTGGGCCTGGACGTTTTATAATAGCGATGGCAGTTCGGCGGAAATGTGCGGCAATGGCGCGCGCTGTTTTGCCCGTTATATCCAAAAGCTTACGGGCGTGGAAAGCCAGGTCACCTTTGAAACGATCGCCGGCGTGATCACTGCCCGGTTTGCCGGGGAACGGGTGACCGTGAATCTCACCCAGCCCAAGGACTTGCGAATGAACGAAACGGTACCCTTGGCTAGCGGTCCGTTGACCTGCCATTCCCTGAATACCGGAGTCCCACACGCCGTCATCATCGTGTCGGATGCCGACCAGGCCATGGTGCAGAAGATCGGCGCTGAAGTGCGCTATCACCCACACTTTTCGCCCAAAGGGACCAACGTCAATTTCGTGCAGAAACTCGGCCCGAACGCCATCCGCGTACGCACGTACGAGCGCGGGGTGGAAGGCGAGACCCTGGCCTGCGGCACAGGAGTGACGGCGTCGGCCTTGATCGCCGCGCGTGTCTTTAATTTCCCCTCCCCCATCCAGGTCACCGTACTCGGTGGCGATACCATGGAAGTCAGCTTCAAGGAACTGAACAGCCAATTCACCGACGTGCAATTGACCGGCCCGGCTGACTTTGCTTTCACGGGGAGGATTGAGGTTTGACCAATCCGATGGAACCGTTGGTAATTTGAATAGGTAAAGACTTTGTGGCGTCACACCTATAGATGCCCGAGTCGTTTTTAACTTTGGAATCCAGCCCGGCTGGAAACACCCTGTGCCGTCGCGGCCAAGTGCCATCCCCCTTGGCGTTTACCTTGATTGAACTGCTGGTGGTGATTGCCATAATTGCCATCCTGGCGGGCATGCTCTTGCCAGCCTTGGCCAAGGCCAAAGCGAAAGCGCAGCGGATTGCCTGTGTCAACAATCTGCACCAAATCGGGATCGCCTTTCGCGTCTGGGGCATGGATCACGACGAACATTTTCCATGGTTGACGGACCAAGCTGATGGAGGCGCCCTTCATCTGGATCAGGCATGGCAACACTATGTGGTCGTCTCCAACGAATTCAGTACTCCAAAAATCCTGGTCTGCCCGAGCGATAACAGAGTCAAGGTGGCTTCCAATTTTTCCACCGATCCCACCTACGGGTTTGCCGGCATCGGCAACCTGGCGTTGAGTTATTTTTTGGGGGCGGAAGCCAGTGATGATCTGCCGAGATACCACCTGGCTGGCGACCGCAATGTGTATGGCAAGGACGGTGGCACCTGTGGCGTGGCACAAATCAGCAACAACATCACCACCTTGTATCCTGACACCTGCGACTGGGGTGCCACCAATTTGCATCTCGGAGCGGGTAACATCGTCGGCGTGGACGGTAGCGTGGTCCAACTGAACTACCCCAAGTTGGTGGATTTCATGTGGAACACGGGTGATTCCAATCTGAGCAATTGCATCTTGCGCCCATAAATTAACTACCAACACAACAACGCATCCAATCCTCACCTGCTATGAAACACATAATTTCCCGACGTCATTTTCTGCGTGGCACCGCCGTCAGCCTGGCGACCGTTTCAATTGTGCCCGGCCACCTATTGGGTCTGAATGGCGCCACACCCCCCAGTGAAAAACTGAATCTGGCCTTCATCGGCGTAGGAGGACGTGGCCGCACCAACCTGGATGAGTTGGCCAAGACCTGCAACGTGGTAGCACTTTGCGATCTGGATGACCGGCGCTGCGCCGACACCTTGAAGCATTATGCCTCCACCAAGCGCTTTCGCGATTTCCGGAAAATGCTGGATGAAATCGAAAAGCAGATTGACGGCGTGGTGGTGGCCATTCCCGACCACGCACATTCCGTGGCAGCCATGCACGCCATCAAGCTGAAAAAGCATGTCTATTGCGAAAAGCCCCTCGCGCATTCGATTTATGAAGTGCGCAGCCTGATGGCTGCCGCGCAGGAAAACAAAGTCATCACCCAACTCGGCAACCAAGGGCATTCCTTTGCGTCCGTCCGGCGATTCTGCGAGATGATCTGGAGCGGTGCCATTGGCAATGTCCAGGAAATCCACACCCGCATGGAGCGGGTACACAGCGGTATCAGCCTGCTGGAAAAAGCGCATCAAGGCGAACCCGTTCCACCCGGCTTGGATTGGGACCTCTGGTTGGGACCCGCCCAAAACCGTCCTTATAGTTCCTGTTATGTGCCCGGCAATTGGCGCAACTGGCGGGCGTTTGGCGGCGGCGGCCTGGGGGACTGGATTTGTCATCTGGTTGACCCGGTGTACTGGGCTTTGGATTTGGGCGCACCCTCCTCGGTGGTCGCCGGACCGGTGGATTACGACCCGGTGGCGCACGCGGATACCTTTGCCACCGCCAACACGTACCGGTTTGAATTTCCCGCCAAAGGCAAACGCCCCGCTTTGAAATTGATCTGGAATGACGGCAAGAAACCCGCGCCCGAAGTGCCGGAGCTGGAAGGCGAGGAATTTCCGCGCATCGGCGTGGTCGTCGTCGGGGATCAAGGCAAGATCATCTACGGTTCCCACGGCGCGACCAGTTGCCGCATCATCCCGGATGCAAAAATGCTGCAATACCGGAAGGTCGAAAAGCAATCCACCGTCATGACATCGGATGGGCATTATCAGGATTGGGTGGATTCCTGCAAGACCGGCAAACCAGCGGGCTCAAACTTCAACTACAGCGGCCCCCTGACGGAGATCGCGTTATTGGGGATTATCGCGCTAAATTTCCCGGGCCAGAAACTGGAATGGGACGGCCAAGCCGGCCAGTTCAAAAACATGGCTGCCGCCAACCAATACCTCAAGCCAGAGTTCCGTTCTGGATGGAGTTTGTAACTGGGGAGCATTCAAAATTTACGCATTTCTGGGATTGACGGGGCAAAGGTAACGGGCGATGGTGTGGTTATGGTACGACGTAAAATAATCGAACCAACTTGAAACACTCGCATTCAACGTGTGACTTATGAAAGCGCGAAAAACTCACGGTTTTACCCTGATCGAACTACTGGTTGTCATCGCCATCATCGCCATCCTGGCCGGGTTACTGTTGCCGGCGCTGGCCAAGGCCAAACAGAAAGCCCAAGGCACGATGTGCATGAACAACGGCAAGCAACTGGGCTTGGCTTGGTTGATGTACGCTGATGATAATGACGGCCGATTGGTCTCGAATTGGGGGACCACCCTCACCAACCTGGCTTGGGCGGCGGGCGACATGCAGAATACGAGTGATCGCACCAATGCGAACATGATAATCAATGCATTATTGTTTCGCTACGTGAACTCCATCGCGGTTTACAAGTGCCCCGGCAACACTTTAAATATGGTGCGCGGCATCTCCATGAACTACCGCATGGGTGACGGCACCAAAACGGGTACGGATACGGTCAACTTTTACGTTTTCACCAAGAACACCACCATCACCAAACCATCGGATTTCTTTGTCTTTATTGATGAATCGGAAACTGGCATCAATGACGCCGTATTCCGCATCAACCCCACCCTCACTTATGGCAGCAGCACTTGGGGAGGAGGCGTCCCCGACTGGCCGGCCTCCTATCATGGCGGCTCGGCGGGTATGACCTTTGCCGATGGCCATGCTGGCATGCACCGGTGGAAGGACGACCGCACGATCAAGCTCACCACCGGGGGTGCCCTAAACCTCGACTGGCTCTGGACCATGCAGCACTCCACCGAACCCGTGAACCAGACCTGGCCAGCGCCCTATCAAAATTAGCTTGGCTGGCTGCACGGTCGCGTCAATTACAGTGCCGGACTGGCTTCGCAGCGGTGCTCCATTTTTCTGCCGGTTTATTTTTCTGCTAAATCCGGTTCTTGTCACTTCTGTCTTCCGTTCTTGATTTTTTTGCCAGCTTATTTTTTTGCCATGTCAGTTTCCTGTTTTTCTGCAACCGTCCGTCCTCTATTTTTCTGAAATATCTCAGTGACGTATTACGTCTAAATGCATAGCTTTGCGGAAGTCATATTATGCGGACCTGTTTATTGCCATTTGTTCTGGCCGGATTGACACTGGTTGGCGGCGCGGTTTTTGCGAGCGCACAATCCAGCAGTAACTCATTTCTGATCCCCGCCACCGAGTTTGATCGCGGCAACGTCAAGATCCACACGTCCGGCTGGGGAAAAGACGTGCCGATGGTAGCCTACGGCGGGCAATCACCCATCGTGGTCGAATATGACCTCGAGTTTCCAGTCGCCGCCGAATACACGCTCTTCCTGCAATTCGCCGCCCTACAATCACGTCCCGCTGAACTGGCCGTGGATGGCAAAGAGTTGGGCCAATGCTGCCGCGTGGTGACCGGCTCATGGAACACCTCCGGAGCGCAATGGGAACGCGCCGTCGCCATCAAGCTGACGGCGGGCAAACACACCATCAAACTGGAACGGGAAGGCTCGTTTCCCCATGTGACTGCGTTGCGGTTCGAGTCGGACCAACCTTTTCCCAGCGGTTGGACGCTGAAGCGCCAAGTCACCCCCAAAACCATCGTCGCCGCCAAGACCAAGCGCAGCGCGCCACCGGAAAAGCCGTTCACGCCGGAGGTCAGTCCAGCGTCCTTGCGGCTGGCCATCCACGATTTGATTAACACCTACGGTAGCCGCTATGCGCAGGGGCAAAACTACCTGGATCGCCTAGATCAATTGGAAGCCAAATTGCAACAGACCAACTCGCCGCCTGCCGCCGCCGATGCCAGCCAGATCAAAGCGCAACTGGTCGCCTTGCAGCGGGAAGCGTTGCTGGCGAATCCCCTGCTCGACTTCAACCGTCTGCTCTTCATCAAGCGCCGCGCCAACGCACCTTCGCTGGGCCTCCCCGCCAACTGGCAAAGCAACTCTTCCCTGCCCCTCACCGGCTACGACGACGTGTTATGTATGCTGGCACTGGATAATCTGGAAGCTGGGGAAACGAACCTGTTCGCACCGGGCGATGGGCGTTTCATCGGCGATGTGGATTTGCATTTCGACGCGAACCGGTTGCTGCTCTCCATGCCCGGCACCAACAAGCACTGGCAGGTGTTTGAAGCGTCACTGAACACCCCGAAGACGTCCACCTCCAGGAAATCCAAAGCCGTCAGGCCATCTGCCATCCCCACGGTTCGCTCTCTGCGCCAGCTTACCGGGGAACAGCCGGATGTGGATTACTACGACGCCTGCTATCTGCCCGATGGCCGGATCATCTTCGGCTCTACCGCTTGCTTTGTTGGGGTGCCGTGCGTCTATGGCAGTTCGCACGTCGCCAACCTGTACCTCATGAACGCGGATGGCAAAAACATCCGGCAGTTGTGCTTTGACCAAGAACACGACTGGTGCCCCACCGTGCTGAACAACGGGCGCATCCTTTACACCCGCTGGGAATACACGGATACCCCGCACTCCAACACCCGCCTGTTGTTCCACATGAATCCCGATGGCACCGAGCAAATGGAATTCATGGGCAGCAATTCCTATTGGCCCAACTCGTTCTTCTATGCGCGCCCGATTCCGGGGCATCCCACCAAAGTGGTCGCCGTCATCAGCGGCCATCATGGTGATCGCCGCATGGGAGAACTGGTCATCTTCGATCCGGCCAAAGGCCGCTTTGAAGCCGAAGGCGCGGTGCAGAAAATCCCCGGCTATGGCAAAAAGGTGGAGATGGTATTCAAGGATCAGCTCACCGTCGGCGTCTGGCCAAAGTTCCTTCACCCCTATCCGCTCAGTGAAAAACATTTCCTGGTGTCATGCAAACCAGCCGCTGATGCGTTATGGGGACTCTACCTGGTGGATATTTACGACAACATGGTTCCCCTGAAGCAACTGCCCGGGTTCGCCTTGCTGGAACCAGTGCCCTTCCGCGCCACCACGCGCCCCCCGGTCATCCCCGACAAGGTGAATCCCAACACCAAGGACGCCGTGGTGTACATTCAGGATATCTATGCCGGCAGCGGCACCAAAGGATTGCCCCGGGGAACCATCAAAAGCCTGCGCGTGTTCACCTACCACTTTGCCTATCACGGCATGGGCGGCCTTCTGGGCGTGTTGGGCTTGGACGGCCCTTGGGACATTCGCCGCGTGCTGGGCACCGTGCCGGTACAGGCGGATGGTTCCGTTCAATTCCGCGTGCCGGCTAATACGCCAATTTCAGTTCAGCCGCTGGATGCCGAAGGCAAGGCCGTCCAATTGATGCGCAGTTGGATGACCGCCATGCCCGGCGAAGTGCTGCAATGCGCGGGTTGCCATGAAAAACAAAGCACCGCGCCAATGCAACAGCGCACCCTGGCCCTGAGCCAGCCGCCCGTGGACATCCAGCCGTGGCACGGCCCGGTGCGCGGCTTCAGCTACCCGCGTGAAGTTCAGCCGGTCATGGATAAATACTGCGTGAGCTGTCACGACGGTCAGGCCCGCGCCGATGGGAAGCAGGTTCCTGACCTGCGCGGCACTGTCAAAATTACGGATTACCGCTCCGTCACTCCCGGCAATGGCGGTACACACGCGGGCAAGTTTTCCGTGGGCTACGCCGAACTGCATCGCTATGTCCGCCGTCCGGGCATTGAGAGCGATTATCATGTGCTTGAACCGATGGAATTCCACGCCGACACCACCGACCTCGTTCAACTGCTCAAAGCCGGGCATTACAACGTCAAACTGGACAGCGAAGCCTGGGATCGGCTGATCACTTGGATTGACATGAATTGCCCGTACCACGCCACCTGGAGCGAAGAACTGGCCAAACCCGGCACCCAAGTGGATCGCCGCCACGACCTGTTGCTGCTCTACGGCGGCGTGGATAGCCACCCCGAAGCCGTGCCGACCATGGACGCCAAACCGGTGCCACCGGTCATTCCCGAGCCGATGCCTGCCGTCGTGCCTGCTCCCAAAGTGGCTGGCTGGCCCTTCGATGCCAAAGAGGCGGTACAACGCCAGCAAACCGCCGGAGCCCAAACCCGTAAAACCATTGACCTGGGCGATGGCATCACCTTTGAACTCGCATTGATTCCCGCTGGCGACTTTGTCATGGGCGATCCCTCCGGCGAACTGGACCAACGCCCCGCTTTCCGCGCCCGCATTGATCAACCGTTCTGGATGGCCACCTGCGAGATCAACAACCGCACCTACGCCAAATTTGATTCTTCGCACGACAGCCGCATCGAAGACAAAAACACCTACCAGTTCGGCGTGCATGGGTATCCCGCCAATAAACCGGAACAACCCGTGGTGCGTGTCTCCTGGCAGGAGGCCATGGCCTTTTGCCGCTGGCTCTCCGGTCACACCGGTCTGCGTTTCAACCTCCCCACCGAAGCGCAATGGGAATACGCCTGCCGCGCCGGTTCCGCCGACCCGTTTTATTATGGCGGCTTCGATACCGATTTTTCCAAATACGCCAACCTGGCGGATAAAAAACTATCCGAGTTCGCCAGCGATCCTTACACGGTGGATGTACCATTAAAGAATCCCACCAAATATGACGACTGGCTGCCCAAGGATTCCCGCTTCAACGACGGCGCGTTGATCACCGTGGCCTCGGGTCAATACCAACCGAACGCCTGGGGTCTCCACGACATGCACGGCAACGCCGCCGAATGGACCCGCTCCACCTACCTCCCCTACCCGGCCGCCAACGATGACCGTGACCGCGAAGAAACCCAAGGCCGCAAAGTCGCCCGGGGCGGTTCCTGGCACGACGTTCCCAAACGCGCCACTTCCAGTTTCCGAGCAAGCTATCTCCCCCACCAACGCGTCTATAACGTCGGCTTCCGCGTCATCTGCGAAACCGGCGACCGCGCCGTGGCTCTGGGACGGTAAACCGGACTCATGGGACTGTAACAATCCATTCATTGACTTTTCACGCAGGGCTGCGGAACATTCCGTGTATGCGGATTTCATCACGATCGATTTACCAGCTATTGGTAGCATGCATACTGTGTTTATGCCTACTGACTTGGGACGCCCGTGGCCAGTTCACGCTTTATGCCAGCCCGCCAGTTCTGACTCGCGGTTGTGATGCTGGAGCTGCGGAATATGTCACCAACGTTGCTTTGGTTCGGATATTCTCAGCTATAATATTCGTGCCTAAATCGGGTAATAATTATGCAACTCCGCTGAGTTTTACCAACATCACAGCCACGGGCTGCACCATCTTGTCCTCGCATATTTCCCCATCCGTCGTCCCGTCACCTGGGGCATTAGTGATATTCGACTATGTGGTATTGCAAACACCAGGGGCCACAAATGGGGAAATAATTATCGAAACCACTGACCCCAGTACTACCGTTCAAGTAGGTTTTGATTTTCCAGAATTGCCGCCCCCTACCATCTCTTCAAATCCCGACAATCAGCAGGTCGCCTTTGGCCTTGAGGCAAATTTCGCAGTTACTGCCTGTTGCGTGCAGGCGTATCAATGGCAAAAAGATGGCGTGACCCTTCAGAATAATGAACGCATTACCGGCGCAACCGGGCCACAACTCAAACTCAGCGGCATCAAATTCAGCGATGCTGGTAATTACCAGGTGGTGATCACCAACAGCGCTGGCACGGTAACAAGTACAGTGGCAAATTTGACGGTATTAGATAACCAAGGACCGGCCATCATTGTCAGCAACAGCACCCGACAGACGGTCACTCAACGCCGCTATACACTCAACGGAATGGTAACCGATGCCGGGCAGGGAAATCATGGGGTGCAAAATGTCTGGGTGAACGGCCTATTGCTTACCAATGTGAGTGGTGCCGGAGATGAGAGTGTACCGTGGAGCCAGATTGTAACCTTGCAACCAGGGATGAATCCAATCTTCATCAGTGCAGCAGATGCCGTCGGTAATTGCACTACCAATCTTTTCCAAGTCAATTTCCTGCCCACGGGGCCTGGAATACCCTCGTTGACGATCACCCCACCGCGCAGCCCCACCTATTCAAACTTGGTGATGGTCACCGGCACGGCAGCGGATGCCAAAGGCGTGTCCGAAGTGTGGTGTCGGCTTAACTTCGACGCCTGGGTACTGGCCAATGGCACCAAAAAATGGAACATCCAACTTGTGCCTCCGATGGGTACAAACATCCTGACCGCCTATGCGGTGGATACCGAGGGTAATTACTCGAAAGCCGCCAGCGTTAAGATCGTGAAACTGGCGACCGACACCTTGAATATAATCCACTTGGGCAATGGTACTTTTACACCGAATTGGAGTGGCAAGGCGCTGGATGTTAACAAGAGTTACATGATGAAGGCAGTACCAGTTGCAGGGAATCTCTTCTCGAACTGCATCGCCACCCGTGGTCTCAACGGCCCGGTGCTCTGGACCACGAACCGGCCGGACCTTAAATTTACCATGGAATCCAACCTGGTATTGACGGTGAACTTCGTCACCAATGCGTTTCTATCGCGAAAAGGGGATTATGTCGGGCTGTTCTGTCCAAGCAATGACGTATTCCTGGCGGACTGGACCAATAGCGGAGCTGTGAAACTGACGGTAACGGATAAAGGCACCTTTACGGGACAACTGACGCATCAAGGCAAGGTGTACCCGTTTACGGCAGGTGCGTTTAACCTTGGTGGATTTTACTCCAATTCAATCGCTCGCGGTAAAGACCCGGCGTTACAGGTATTGGTGAACCTGGACCTGAGCGGAGGAGGCGGAGTGACCGGAACGGTCAAGCAAGGCACGAATTGGTTGTCCAATCTGTGGGCGGATCTGGCTTTGAAAAAGGCGGCGAAGACAAATTATTTGGTCGCGGTGGTGATCGAGCCAGATGGTACCAATATTGGCAAGTGTACGTTGTCAGTTCAGCTTTCAGGAATCGCAACCTTAATCGGAACGTTATCCGATAAAACCAAACTGACCGGATCGTTTCCACTCACCACGCAGAACGAAGTTATTCTGTACCAGACGTTGTATGGCGGCAAGGGGATGTGGATGGGTTACGTGAGTCTGGTAAGCACAAGCCGAGGCGGAGAGGCACATTGGCAGAAACTGCCAAATCCGGTGGATAAATTGAACCCGCAAGGTTCCTCGGTGAATGCGGTGTTGCTCTTGCCATAAGGCGTAGCGGGTGAACATGAGGTATCCACCCCACGCTGGCTGCCTGTGCCGAGAATAACCATTTTGCTGACGTCGCTTGGTGCGTTACGAATAGTACGAGATGGGAAAGAACCGTTCTGCGCCATACTGACGTCAGTCTCGATTTGAACTACTGAATCATCTGAGTTTGAGTTGTTTTTCAATGGAGGCGAGGGTTTCCGGGGTGATGCCAAGGTTGCGGTTGGGTGGATGAGAATGCGACAGGCCGAATCTTTCCTCCAACGCCGACACCGTGCTCCAGCCAAACTCCGCGAACAACCCGATGGCGGGCTGCTCAACAGGCTGGTCTTCGGTGCAGGCGCAGAACATGGATGGTCAAACTTGTTTGCTACGTAGTTTAACACCTGATTTCGAGTTAATACCTAATTCATTACCCATTGAATTGGGTTGTTACCCATTTGCCAACTTTCGCCATTGCGCGTTCTGACCGCGTCCGAGGCACTCGACCTTTGAACCGCGAAGGTTCTTCAAGACCTGACGGATCATGTCGAGGCTGACACCCGGACACGCGTGCTGAATGTCGCTGACGCGGAACGGACCGGATTGCGCCTCAATCGCAGCCTGAACCAGACCCGTCTTCGCGCCGCGTGGCGCTTTGACCTGCCCGGCGCGCTGCTCGAACTCGGCGTAGCCACGGCGGATGACGGCGAGCAGCAAGTTCATCCACGGCGTCAACTCGTGTTTGCCTTCATGCCAGCGATGGGAACTGCGGTTGAGGACTTCGTAGTAATCCTCTTTGGACTGCTCGACGAGACGTTCGAGGCTGATGTAACGCCCGACTTCGTAGCCGTGCTGGTAAAGCGCCAGCAGCGTGAGCAGACGCGAGACGCGACCGTTGCCGTCGCGAAATGGGTGAATGCAGAGAAAGTCGAGAATCAGCGCGGTGATGGCAATGAGCGGCGGAATGTTGTCCTGGTCCAGCGCGTGGCGATAGAGCAGGCAGAGTTCATCCACGGCGGCGGGCGTTTGCTTCGCCGAAACGCATTTGAAACGGATGACCGGCGCAGCGCCAGCCCGGAGTTCGACCACCTCGTTATCAATGCGTTTGAACTGTCCGGCGTCGCCGCTGGCAGACTGGCAAAGTGCGTGGAGGCGTTTAAGGGTTTCCGGGGTAATGGACATTCTCTCGTGCCGGGTGTGGATTTCGTTCAACGCCAGTCGGTAGCCCTGCACTTCCTGTTCCGAGCGGTCACGCGGCTTGGTGTTGCCCAGAACCAGCGGACGCAGGCGGTCGGCGGCAACCGTGACACCCTCGATGCGGTTGGAGGATTCGGTGCTTTGGATGAGCGCCATCTCGCGCAGTGCCTTCAACACTTGCGGCGACTGGCGGGTGTAAAGCTCCTGCCTACCCTTCGCCTCGGCGATGTCATTGAGCAGCCAGGCGGTGCTCATCGGCACGGCGAGGTCACGCAGACGATGGTTGCGAAAAGAGTTCATGGCTTCGGTTTAATTCGTTTGCCTATACCTCTCCCCTCTGGGGGACATCTGAGGGTGCGTTGCGCTTGTCCCCACCAAGGTTGACCGGCCTCGACAGCAGACGCGGCAGCAGAAGGTCTCGCGTCCGGAGGAAGAAATGGATTTGGTGTAGAACAGACATTTCAGGTTATTTGGTTTAGTGTGGCGGCTTTCATCTCATTTCCTTCTTACCGCCCTTGTTCCGTTTGGGTGGCGGCGGGAGTTGTTTGATGGCTTTTTCAAATTCCCCGTCGGCCGCATCGGCCTGCTGGATGCGCTGGCGGTTGAATTTATCATATTCCGCCTCGGCCAGTTCCCTGGCCATCTCATGGGAGATTTTGCCAGCGTGGGTGAGTATATTACGGTCGTTGATGGTGAGGAAGCCGTGGAGCTTGGTGATCCAGTCCTTCATGTGCATGGGCACACGGCGCATGGCCTGGCCTTCGGCAAAGACAAGGTATTGCTCGACGAGGTTGTTCAGGGCGGCCAATTCCGGCTCATTGAGGTAGTTTTTGGCGATGACCACGTCTTCCTTGCGCACCTTCGCGCCGCGCCAGTTGGTCAGGCCCATGTTGGGCTTGGCGCTGTCGGCGCGGGTATGGATAATCTCCGCCGCTGTCTGGCCAGTGATGGCCCAGTGCATCTTGTTTTGCACCGTCTGGAAGAACGCAATGCTCTCTGGCTGGGTGGGATCGTAATCAATGCTGGTGGCGTAAATATCGGTAATCTTTTGGTAAAACCGCCGCTCGGAGGTGCGGATGTCCTGGATGCGCCGGAGCAGTTCGTCGAAGTAATCGAACGGCTGATTGGGATTTTTCAGGCGTTCGTCGTCGAGCACAAAGCCTTTGACAATGAATTCTTTGAGCTTTTGCGTAGCCCAGATGCGAAAGCGGGTGGCCACCGCGCTTTTCACCCGGTACCCGACTGAGATAATGGCGTCGAGATTGTAGAATTCCACCCGCCGCTGGACGTCCCGGCTCCCTTCCCGGCGAACTAACAAGAAATCCTTGTGAGTTGCGGCGAAATGCAATTCGCCCTCCGCATAGATGTTCTGCAGGTGCAGGCTGACGTTCTGCTGGGTGGTCTGGAAGAGATCGGCCATGTGGGCTTGGGTCAGCCACGCGGTCTCCCCTTCCAGCCGGACGTCAATTTTCACCTGTCCGTCTTCCGTGGCATAGACGAGGAACTGTCCCTTTGCCGGTGGGGTGGGTTGTTCCGAATTGCTCATCGGGTGACCTTTTCAGATGGGGCGATCCATTGCATGAGTAATATTATTCCCTTTCGGGCGGTGTGATCTTCCGGACAATCCCACTGCCGATGCCTTAACCGTTAACCAATATATTTGCATACCATTTCACCCTCCAGCCACCAACCAACGAACGATCTGCGCTGGGTGGGTTTACTTGCCAGTGACTTTAGCGATTGGTGTCGAAATGGGAAGGATAAAGTGTTGTCAGGCTTCATTTGAGCAACTGAATCATCTGAGTTTGAGTTGTTTTTCAATGGCGGCGAGGGTTGCCGGAGGGATGCCCAGGTTGTGGTTGGGTGGATGGCCGGAGGGATTGAAGGCACGACGGCCCGCTTTGGCGCGCTCGATTTCGAGGGTCTGAAGTTTGACATGCCAGGCAACGAGCAGAGCGATCTGTTCCGGGCTGAGCGCGGGACGGGCGACCAATTCAAAGAGATGCAATTTGAGGAGTTTCACGAACACGGCGTCAAAAGCGGGAGGTAACGGTTTTCCGGCGAGGGTCTCGACGGTGGCAGCGAGGTGGTCCAAACGCATTGCGAGATACCGGGTGATTTCATCGGCCAGGCATTGGGAAAAGAAAGGGAGTTCGAGTTCCAAGCCGAACTGTTGGCGGGCGTTTTCCTGGATAGCCGGCCAGCTCAGGTCGGCCAGGAGCCAGGTGATGAGTTGTTGACGAATTTGGGGTGAGAGTTGCATGGCGCAAACACGGTGATTTGGCATCAAGATGGAATCGGCGATGGCACAAAAATCAAAACCAATTTTTATCAAAACCAGTACAAAAGTAGTACGGGGTGAAATTTTTGGAAAAGGCGGGGCGTATTCATTGGCATCGTTGATCGGGATCAAAACCAGTACAAAACCAGTACGCCCCGCAATTTTCATGGGCCAGTTGGGGTGCCGAGCAGGCGGGCGGCAACCTGCATGGGGTCATCGTGGGGAATCAGCAGGCGGAGTATGGCGCGCTGCCGGGCGAGCGGATCGGGCGACCGCAGGGAGGAAGGCGATGAGGGTGTGCCCCGAGCGGGCCGGGAGAGGCCGCTACGCACAAGGGTGCGGGAGGCACACCGGACAAGGTTACGGAGGCGATACATAATCCTGGAGGTGGATGAACGGGTTCAAGGAGTCCAATCCAGCGCTTTGTCCTGGAGTTCCCCGGGGGGAATCTCCGTGACAGGCGTGGAAAATTGCGAGAGGGAAGTTTCGCGTTTGATTTCGGCGCGGAGAGCGGCTTCGAGGGTGAAGAGCCGCTGGGTGGAAAGTTCGCTGAGGTCGCGTTTTTCGAGTTCGGCTTGAACACCACGCAAGCGGGCGGCCAGGGTTTCCCAGCGGGCCTCGGCGGCGGCAAAACATTTTTCCTGGAAAGCCTCGGCTTCGATGGTCTTGAGGTTTTGAATCTGGAAGTGGAGTTTGCGGCTCCAGACGACGAGGGTATTTTTATCCACGTTGAGTTCGGCGGCGATGCGGGCAAAGCTCCAGCCTTTGGCGCGGAGTTCGACGAACCGGTATTGAGTTTCCTGATCTTTCATAGTTATTCAATGGCTAACGATTATCGGTTAATGTTTCATGGCGGTTCACAACCAACCATGGTGCGGAGCCGAACCACACGGTCCGGCCAACCGTCACGAGGGAGAGGATAACCGGTGTTTTGGAAAGGTGGTTCCCTCCGGGAGGAGAATTATTCAAATGCGGAATGCGGAACAATGGCAAAAACAACGGGAACCGACAGGCAAAGAGGATCGTGACAAGACAGGATTTACAAAATGGAAAAACACTGATTTTTCAGAAAAATGAAGGGGGCGAAAAAATTACGAAGAGAGCACAGGGAATGAGACCAATGAAGAGACTGAAACTATTTTGGGAGCCCGCGCCATTCCATCACCTGCCTGGAAAACCCAAAGGAATTAAAACCACAGTGAATATTCGGGCTTGCCGGTAGCGAGAATTACTATCCGACAAGCCCGTGCAAAATGGCCACCGTGAATCAGCGGCACCGGATTACATGTGGGCAATGATGTTATCGCCGAATTGGGAGCACTTGATTTCGGAAGCGCCTTGCATCTGGCGGGCGAAATCATAGGTCACCTTTTTGCTGACAATCGCGCCATTGAGGCCCTTGAGAATCAAGTCGGCGGCTTCGTTCCAGCCCAGGTGGCGGAACATCATTTCGCCGGAGAGAATCACCGAACCGGGATTGACGAGGTCTTTGTTGGCGTACTTGGGAGCGGTGCCGTGCGTGGCTTCAAAGATGGCGTGGCCGGTGACGTAATTAATATTGCCGCCAGGGGCGATGCCAATGCCACCCACCTGGGCCGCCAAGGCGTCACTGAGGTAATCACCATTGAGGTTCAGCGTGGCAATCACATCGAAATCATCGGGACGGGTGAGGACCTGCTGCAAGGTGATGTCTGCGATGGCGTCCTTGACCAACAGCCGGCCCGAGGCCAACGCCTGCTTTTGCTCTTCGTTGGCGGCGGCTTCACCCTTTTCCTTTTTGGTAATGTCATACTGAGCCCAGGTATAAACCCGGTTGCCAAAGAGTTTTTCCGCGGCGGCATACCCCCAATCACGGAAGGCCCCTTCCGTGTATTTCATGATGTTGCCTTTGTGAACAAAGGTCACACTGCGGCGTTTTTCGCGCAGGGCATATTCGATGGCGGCTTTGACGAGGCGCACGGTGCCCAACTGGGAAACGGCCTTGATGCCAATGCCGACGCACACTTTGGCATCTCCGCCCGCACCTTCCAGCTTGATGTATTCCTCCGCCTTGGCGGCGGTGCCGAAACGAATCTTGTTGAAATCCTTCGGAAATTCCTTGGCGATGAAGTCCAGCATCTTCTGGGCTTCCGGCGAACCGCCGACGAATTCAATGCCGGCATAAATATCCTCGGTGTTTTCGCGGAAGATGACCATGTTGACCTTCTCCGGATGTTTCACCGGGCTGGGCACGCCGGAAAAATACTGCACGGGGCGCAAACAGACGTAGAGATCGAGCATTTGCCGCAGCGCGACATTCAGCGAGCGGATGCCGCCGCCCACCGGGGTGGTCAGCGGACCCTTGATCCCGACGAGGTATTCCCGGAACGCCGCAACGGTGTCATCGGGAAGCCAGTTGTTAAAGCGTTTAAAGGATTCCTCGCCGGCAAAGACTTCAAACCAAGCGATCTTGCGTTTGCCGCCATAGGCCTTTTCCACGGCGGCGTCGAACACGCGCACGCTGGCCGCCCAAATATCGGCCCCCGTGCCGTCACCGCGAATGAACGGAATGACGGGTTGATCGGGCACGTTGAGTTGTCCGTTAATGATACTGATTTTTCCACCCGCAGGCGGAGTAATGTCTTTGTATGCCATAAAGTCAAATTAAGTTCGCGGTAAGGTGTACTACTAATGCTCAAACTGCAACAGTTATTCGCGTTTTATGATTTTGGGCCAGGGCTTCCTTGACCCGGGCCACGGTTTGGAGCGCGGTCAGGCCGTATTTCTCGCGCAGGTACTCCACCGTGCTGGCATGTTCCACAAAAACATCCGGCCAACCAATGCGCACCACAGGCGTCGGGACGCCTTTCTCCGAGAGTGCCTCCAGCACCGCGCTGCCGTACCCACCCACGATGGTGTGATCCTCCAAGGTGACGACCACCTCGGCGGCACGGCCAAAGAACTCGGTGATCCCGGCATCGAGCGGCTTGGTGAAACGGGGATTGATGATGGCACAGTCATACCCCTCCCGAGCCAGTAGTTGAGCCGCCTGCCGCGCCATGCTCAAGAGGTTCCCCAAACCAAACAAGGCGACCTTGCGCCCGCCGTTGTTGGCATAGTTTTGAATGACTTCCGCCTTGCCGATCTCCAACAATTTCGGCTGATTTTTGATTGGGACTCCCTCGCCCGCCCCGCGCGGATAGCGGATAAAGGTGGGGTGCTTCTCGTGGGAGGCGGTGAACAGCATATCGGCGAATTCATCCTCATCCTTCGGCGCCATGGCGATGACATTGGGCAGACAGCGCAAATACGCAATATCAAACAGCCCGTGATGGGTTGGGCCATCGTTGCAAGAGAGCCCGGCGCGGTCCATGCAAAAGGTGACCGGCAAATCCTGGAGGCAGACATCGTGATGAATGCAATCAAAGGCGCGCTGCAAGAAGGTGGAATAAATGGCGACAAAGGGATGAAAACCCATGGTGGCCATGCCCGCCGCAAAAATCACGGCGTGCTCTTCGGCGATGCCGACATCGTAATACCGATCGGGCATGACCTTTTCGAGCATCTTGAGCCCGGTGCCGCTGGGCATGGCCGCCGTGATGCCCACCAGGGTGTTATCCTTCTGGCACATTTTGACGAGCGACTGCCCGAACACCTCGTGATAATTGAGTGGGCCGCCCGTCTTGCCGCCCACCGCATTGCCGGTGGCGACATCGTACGGGCCCGTGCCGTGAAATTTTTCCGGGAACTTGATGGCCGCTTCGTATCCCCTGCCCTTTTGGGTCAGGACATGCAACACAATCGGGTGATCACACGTCTTGGCAAACTCCAGGGTGCTGATCAACAACGGCAGATTATGCCCGTCAATCGGGCCCAGGTACCGGATACCCAGCTCTTCAAAAATCAGGCTGCTGCCGAAACCGCCGCGACCATCCGAATCGGCGATCAATAAACTCGTATTCTTATCCAACGTCACCCCGCTCACCACGCCCTTCAAGGCTTCCTCGGCCTTTTGGCCGATCTTCAGGGCGATTTGCCCTTTGGGCAACCGCTTGACCCAAGCCGCAAAGTCACGCTGCAACTGGTTGTAGCGCGGATGCGTGATCAAGGTGTTCAAGTAGCCGGCGATGGCACCGACATTCTTGGCAATGCTCCATTCATTATCATTGAGAATGCCGATGAAGCGCTTGGTGGTGTGGGCGATGTTGTTCAACGCCTCATAGGAGACGCCGTTGGTCAACGCCGCGTCGCCAAACACGCAGACCACATGCTCGTCACTGCCGCGTTTATCCCGCGCCGCGCACATGCCCAACCCCGCAGAGAGCGCGGTGCCGGCATGACCCGCACCGTAACAATCGTGTTCACTCTCCGCCCGGCTGGCAAACCCGCACAGCCCATTGGTGGTGCGAATGGTGTCAAACCGGTCGCGGCGGCCGGTGAGCAATTTATGGACATAGACCTGGTGGCTGACATCCCAGAGAAACTTATCCTTGGGTGTGGAAAAGACGGTATGCATGGCCACGGTCAACTCGACCACGCCCAGGTTGGGTCCCAAATGGCCGCCATGCTTGGCCAGGCCGTTGATTAATTCCTGCCGAATTTCATCGGCCAGTTGCAGCCGTTGTTCCGGCGTCAACTTTTTCACGTGGGCAGGGCTGTTCACCATTTCAAGATAACGGCTCATAGGTTGACAAACGAGTTATTCAACTCAGTCCCCCGAGGGGTTTTCCGCCAGCACGACCGGCTTGAGCTGCAATTCTCCGGCGGCATTCTGCTCCAGTTGTTTGATTTTCAACTCCGCGTCGGCCAGCGTGCGCTGGCACGATTGCGCCAGGCGCACCCCTTCCTCGTAGCGGGCGACCAAACTCTCCAACGGCAAATCTTCCGCTTCCATCGCCTCAACGATGGTCTCCAGACGCCGCAGCGCCTCTTCATACGGAAGTTGATCCGGAGCCAACTTCGCGGTGTCGTTGTTTTTAGCAGGTTTCGACATTTGCAGAAGACTAATGGAAGTTGCCCGGAACGTCCAGTCAGGTTTTTTTGAGGGTTATTCCCCGATCCAAACCCAACGCACCCCATCAATGGCCACCCGTCCGTCGGTGTTGCCATTGGTGACTTCCACAAAGCCGCTGTCGCCCGCCTGCCACTGAAACTCGCCCAAGGAGTTGAAATTGAATGGCGTGGTTTCCTTGCGTTGATCCACCGTTAATTTTTTGGAGCCACTGCCGCAACGAACCAGAACGGGCACATTGGTGGCCTGATTGCGTGCCGTACGAAAGCCGAGGCAGACTTCATAGCGTCCGGAGCGAGGTATTGCCGGTTGGAACCGTGCGCGTGCCGGAGCCTTTTTCCCTTTGTAAACCACGTCGTAATTGACGCCCGGGCCGAAGAAAACATCCGGCAGACGTTGGCCGGGCCCGAGGATGATTTCCGGGTACGCCGCATTCCAGCGGCCAAACAGTTCCGCGTCAAAGTCGTCCATCGTCAGGTCACGCGCAGTGGCCAACCCCACCGGCACCTCTGCTGGGATCAGGCGGCGGTTGCCAGCAGCGTCTTCCACCAGCAGGCTCACACTATACACTTTATCGAGGGTGAACCGGTGTTCCACCTGGTTCCCTTGAGCAGAGACGGTTCCATTGCCGGCGAAATCCCACCAGACGCGCTTGAGCGCTTCTTTCAGCACTCCCGTCTGCACGGAAAATTTCACCAATTCACCCACTTTGGGATGAGCCGGGGTCCACACGATGGTTACGGGTGGCTGATAGTTGGAATCCAGGATCGCCTGTTCTTGGCGCAACAGTTCGCGCAATTGTTCCACGGGCACAGCTTGCACGGTGGTTTTTCCAACGATGGACAGGTGGGCCGCGTCACCGGCAGCATGGCCGAGCATCATGAACACCGGCTCCATCCGCAATGAACAATAGGCCACATGGGTGGCGGAGAGGCATACCGGCACCAACAGGTTGCCTGGTTCAAACGGGGTGAGACTCGCATAAGGGATGGCGTAATTATGCACCGCCACATGGCGAGTATGGTCCAGATCGAGCTTCCCGTCATGCATCAGGTATTGGATCGTGTGGCAATCCACCCCGTAACTGCCGGCGCAGATGCCGTCCGGCTTGAAGCGGTCCTGAGTGAGATCGTTCTCGCGCAGCACATACCGACCGACCATGCGACGCGCCTCGCGCACATATAGCTGAAACGGAAAGTGACCGTTATCGGCAAACTCATCTTTGGACAATCCCCAGGTGCGGGTTGCCGTGCGAAAGGCTTCCGGCAAATCCTCGCCATTTTGCAGATAATAAAGCCGACTGAGAAAATAGTCCCGCTCGCGTGCGGCGAGGCGCGCGCGGGTTTCCCAACTGCCCTCGGCATAGCCCTCGCTGTTGCCGGGAAAATCACACCAATTGGCGTCATAGGTTCCATTGGGCCCGGCTTTTTCGACGGTCGTGAAGAAACTGCCAAAACCGGTGGCGGTGCCTTTCCGGGCGCGCTCGCCGTCAGTTCGGCGAAACGGCTCTGGATCGTAATTCTCCGGTTTCGGAAACAATACGCGGTTGGCGGTGTTGGAGGTGACACAGACGCGATAATTGTAGGCCATCGTGCGATGATCCCCCAAGCCGCGCAACTCCCTGGGGCCGGCGCTAATACCGGCAAGGTATTCGCCAAACTCCGCGCGGCTCTCGCGCCCGACCCGGCACGGCACATGCGCGCCAGCCATCAGATCCCCCTCATAACTGGCATCTACAAACACATCCCCATTGAACGTGCGCGTGACATTGGAGCCGGTCTGGCCGGGAATTTCTGCCACCAATGCAGTAATGCGCCCTGCGTCATGTTCGACGGCCCGGTACCGGTGATTCCGCCAGAGCGTCACTTTGCCTGTTTCCTTGAGCATCTGTTCAAACACCAGTTCGGCCACATGCGGTTCAAAGATGATTCCATCCCGGCAGGCCTTGAACTGCGGGGAAGTGGTGCCGTACTTGTCTCCGTAGTACTTCCCCACTCGCTTGAAGAATTCATCCGCCAAGCCGCCGACCGTTTTGCGGTCGCCAATGTCCGTGGACACCAAGCCGCCGCTGACGACGCCGCCGACGTGCTGGTTGATATCCACCAGCGCGACCGTATGCCCGTGCCGGGCGGCGGCCACAGCGGTCATCACCCCACCAGGGGTGCCGCCATACACGATTACTTCCGCGCGCACCGCAGCACCATCAATCTGGTTGGAGGCAGCCGGAAACACCGGACGACCCGCAAATAAAAATGCGGCAGCAACTATTCCATGAAAATGGATAACTTTGAGTTTCATATCAATTCACGAAGGTGGACTTCGGCGACCGCGTAAAACGGAAACTGCGCCAATACTGGCCGGCCTAAACTTTCCTGTTCAAAAGCGCCCTTGTGTCCGGCAGCGAGCATGGCTTCAAGTTCCACCCGCTCTGGACCAAGGGAATCACTTTTTATCATCTTTTGGAGCTTGCGAAGATCGTCCGGCAGCAACTTTGGTCCACACGGTTCAGCGCGGAAACGCATGTGCAGACTGCGAAACGGTTTCCCCGTGATGGTCCGCAACTGATTCAAGATGGCAAACCCATCGGCATCGGCATCACCAAAGTGCCAATATTCCAAGACGTCCGGCAGACGTTGCAGCAAGGCCCGGGTGCCGGAACCCGGATAGCTGGTTTGAATGAGCAGGTCGCCACACTGCAACTTGGCCAATTCGTGGAAGGACGTTTCGTTTTCGATGGTGATGCATCGGCGAGCGTTGATTTCGACGAGTGCCGCCGCTTCAATGTCCATCTGCGAAATCCGGGACGCGCCACGCAACCGGCCCAAGTCCAGCCACTGCCCACGCAAATCCAGACGCAAGGGGCCATGCAATAAAACAGTCCGGGGATTTTCGACCAAGCCCAAATCATCCAGGGAAGCGATCTCCCCGTGACTTAGTTGCTGCAAGGCCGCGGCCAAACGTCCGGATAATTGTTCAAGGCGTTTCGAGTCCTGGCACAACACACAACTGGCAAACCGCAGTAACGATTCTCCCGGCCATGCCAGAAGTTTGGGCAGCAACTCCAATAACTCGGCATTGCCGGCAGGGTCATCGCAGGAAAACGGGGTAGTGACCGTTCCTTGCAACGCAGCGAGTTCGTATTCCCGGCAAAAGGTCTGCCAGCGCTCACGCCACGGCTCCGGCACAGCGGCATACCGGGCCAGCGCAAATTGCCGGGAAAATTCCTGGCGGCGATGGGTCGGCGATAGCAGGCCAAGCAACGTGAACAAGGCCGCCTCCTGAGCCAGCGGCAGGCGAATGCGTTCGATCAACTCACGGTCGCGTCGATGCCGTTCCACCTGGATCACCCCCTTGCGCTCGGCCATTTCAAGATCGCACACCGCTTGAACCCGCGCCTCGCCATCCTCACATCCCGCCAAGCGCAACAGCGCGCGAAAGTCCATCAGCCAATCGCGATCCACTGCCCCGGTGCGTCCGGCTTTGGAGCGGGTATATTGAGCAACCAGGGTCTGCAATACCGGAGAGTACATGGGGCGGAATCCTCGCTGGGGTTATCCGTGTTTCTCCATCCATTCGCGGCCCTCGGGCGTGCTTCGCAGGATGCTGACCGGCACATTGCGAATGCGCGTCTTTGCGCCGATCCGCTCCTCATGTTTGGAGACGATGATCAATTGGTCGCACTGACTGAACGCAAACGGAATGTTGCCCGCCGACATGGATAACACGCCTTGCAGGTCCAACTGTTTGAGGGCACGCA
Source organism: Verrucomicrobiota bacterium (assembly GCA_037139415.1). Lineage (NCBI taxonomy): Bacteria > Pseudomonadati > Verrucomicrobiota > Verrucomicrobiota bacterium. Next base: position 36,660 of record JBAXGN010000012.1, read on the forward strand.
CGCAATCCTCGATCCGCTCCGGGGAGAGTTTGGAGAAGGCTTCGTCAATGGGCACCACCGCCAGCGCCGGATCATGCCAACGCGTCTCATGCCGGTGGTACGCGCGCAGGTAGCTGGCTAGAATGGCGACGAAGTACGGCGATTGATTCTCGCCACCGCTGAACTTGCCGCTCTGCCGGTCCACGCTGACCGCGCGTGCTTGTGGGTCGCGCGCATCCCAGACCAGTAGGTCGTAATCCAAGTAATGCCGATAATCAAGCAGCCTCGCCGCCTCCTCGCTATCCGGATGCTCAACCAGCACGGAGAGGAAATGGTCCAGCGCCGCCCGAAGCTCCCCGTTCACCGATGCATAAAACAGATCATCCTCGCGGCAGGTGGCGTTCAAGCTGATCAAGTCACGATACATCTTGAAATCCGGATTGGGCTGAGAATCAATTTCATAACGATCATTACCAATTGGAGATTTCAGGTGACTATTGAGTAGCCGAATATGATCGCGCACATCCCGCAAGGCGCGATCCAACTTGGATAACACCTGCGTGCGGAAAAGATTCTCCCACTGTATGCGTGCTGCCTCGGATTTAGCCTGATAATCCGGGATATTGGCGGCGGCAATTTGTTCCCTTAACTTCTCCCAGGGTTGGTTGACTGGATTCTCCGGCACCAGTTCCTCGTATTTGCGATAGGCGTGAGCTAGTTCATGGCGGGTGGCCACTACTTTTTGCCATTCCTCGGCAATGGTAACGCGCGCGTCGTTCTCCATAGTGACCAAACGCTTTGCTGCGGCATCCAGCGCCGGTATCTCCGTCAGCACCTGCTGCCGCAGCTCATGGATGCGGGAGGCGTAGATGGAAATATCCCCCGAGTCCGCCTTAATGCGGTCGAACGCGCGGATGGAGAATTCCAGGTCCGCGCGTAGCTCTGCCAGCGACTGTTCGCCATCTTCGATTTTGCCCTTCTTCTGACTCTGCAACAGTATGCGCCGTTCCTGCTCCCATTGGCGCGATTCTTCTTCCTTGCGGGAGAGGTCCCGCTCCCGCTCCTCAAAGCTGGCGCGGTTGATGCGGTTTAACTGCTCCAGGTTCCCCTTGAGTTCCGCTTCCAGCTTGGGCAACTGCTGTGCTTCGATGAGATCGCGGGTAAGCGAGTTGTGCTCGGGAATCAACTCAGCAGCGCGCCGACTGATGCGCTCTGTTTCCTCCACCCGCGGGCGCAACTGGCGCTCCTCGGCCTCCAGTGGTGCTAGCAGCATGCGTTTAACCTCAAGCTGCTTTTGCAGCCCCGTGCGGCCAATGAACGGAAGATTATCGTAATGGCGGCGGCGCTCGACAAACGAACCCACGGACATAAAACCATCCGGCAGGATGGCCTTGTCGTGCTTAGCCATATCCTCGGGACGCTCCACACAGATCACCTCGCCAAAAAGCTGGCTGATAATCGCCCGTGCCACCGGGTGTTCCGTCTTGATTTTCTCCGCCAGAGAACCCGGCTGGATGGTCCGCGCTTTGGCCTTGCGCGAATTAATGAGGGATTCCTGCGGTGAATCGGCCCGCAATTCCTGATACAGCTTCAGCGCCCGCTCGAAATTCCCCTCGCTCACCACCACCGCAAATTTGCGCGTGAAGACCACTTCGATGGCGGGCCGCCATTTCTCATCCGTGATCTCGCACAATTTGCACAGCGGCTGCGCGGCGGGCGCGCGCCCCTCCGGGGGCAACGCTTCGTTCAACGCGGATAACAATTTGGCGGGATACGGCAAATGCCCAAGCTGCAAGGCGGCGACCTCATCCCGCAAAGCGCCCGCTTCCGCGCGCACTTCCTCCAGCCGTCCGCGCAAGGGGCGGATGCCGCTACTGAGCGCAATTTTTAACCGTTCCACTTCCACCGCCAAGTCCGCGAGTGCGATTTCACTGCGGCTGGACTCACAGCTTTCCAGATTCTTGATGGCAGTCTCAAAGGCGGTGATGTCCAACGCCTCCGGCAGCGGAGCGCCTTCAACTTCTTCCAGCCACGCCCGGGCATTCCGCACCCGCTGGCGCAAGGCTTCATCCAGGCGATTCCCCACGCCACGCAACTGATCGATCTTACTGACTAAACCCGGATTCTTTGACTTCAAGTAAAGATAGAGTTGGCCTTCGCTAGTCTGGGAAATCATAGCCTGGAGCTGTGTCAATTGCTCTTTACGTTTCCCAATAAAATCATCCAACTCGCCTATGCGTGCCTCGTCTTTGGCAAACGCATCTTTGAGTTCGGCGAGTTGCTTTTCACCCTCCCTCACCAGATTAGCAGAATGGGTCTGCGATACTTCTCCAGAAAGCCAGCGGCATACCGCCCGATCGCGTACTGCTGCCTGGTGTTTCAAAAAATGATTACCGATCGCGGTGAGCCGATCCAACTGATCACGCAACTCCCGTAGATCCCGCTCGTAGGCCTGGAAGTTCCTATAACTGGCAATGACGTCGGAAACATTCAGCTTATCCCCCGGCAGGATGAAGCGGCGGCAGAATTCATCGAAACTCTTGAGGTTGTTGAAGGACATTGCCGACGGCAGTAGAACAGAAAGCACGCCGCGATTAAAATTCAAATGCGCCGGATTGGACATGTCGCGCAGGTACTGCTCCTGCGTTTCAAAGACGTGGCCGTCATGCTGCTTCTCGATCAAATGCCGGAAGGCCGACATTTCCAGCGGCCGCCGCTCCGCATCCAGAAAGTCCTTGCGCTCCAGCGCGCTATCACAAAAGAACGGGGCGATGCGTCCCTGATTTTCAGCGGCGTTACGAAACTCCAGGCGCAGTCCCCAGGTTTCGACGCGGTTGCCATCCGGCCAGGTGAATTCAAGCGCCACATAGGTGATGGCACCCCGTTCACGGACGTATTGCGGCTGCCCGTTCTCCTCGCGCTTGGTATCGCAGAGCGCATAGCTTTTCAGCGTGCGGCTTCCGGGGGCTCCAGTGGCAGAACGGTTAAATAAAGCGCGATCACTCCCAACCAGCACGAGCTGGATCAGGTCCATCAAGACGCTCTTGCCCGAACCGGTGACGCCAGCCAGCAGGAGATGGCCATCCACGGCGAGCGAGTCATTGTATCCATACCAGTTGATGGCGTGAATATGGGTCAATTTAATGGCGCGACTCATACGGTTTGACCTCCCAGCTCAGGGGCTGCCGGCTCATTGGAGACCTCCTCGGCCTCGGCATTTGGGCGTTTGTGCAAATCTGCCGTACGAGTCCAATCCGCAAAATTCTGGAAGGGAATAATCCGCTTGAGGGTGGGCAACACTTCAATGCGCGATTGCTCAAACGGAGCGGCGACTTCAAAACGAATGAGGTTGAAGCGTTGCGCCTGCCGCAAAATCTCCACCAACCGGCCACGGCTGGGCGGCTCCTTGAGGTCAGGCAACAATTTTTCCTGCAACAACTGGTTCAATTGCTCGACGGTCAAAAAAACTTCGGTGGCGCCCTGCTCGCGGATCTGCGTGTCACACTCATACCACAGCGCCAGCAAAACGATGGTGGCATCCTGGCGCAGCCGCAGGGTCAACGCCGGCTTTTGCGGCACCGCCTGAATCAACCGATTTTCGTGTTCATTCACCACCTGCAAACCGGAGAGCGCGGCCAGTTCACGCAGCCATTCGAGGTTTTGCCGGCACCAGTTGTAAAGTTCGGATTGGCCCGGTTCCAGCCCGAGAATGGAGCCACGGGCCAGCAAGGCCTGCAACGCCTCGCCCATGCGCACGCGATCCGGTTCATTGAGACGGGCCAGCAGTGGCGTCGGGGCGGGTTGATTCAAATCAGCACTCATTTCTTAATGACAAAAAATCGTTCAATCGCGCACGCGGCATGGCGGTCGTGTTCCGCCTGCTCAGCGTCATTCACAACGCGCGGCACTTCCACCCGATAGCGCGCCTCGGCGGATTCCGCGTGCAACAACAGCGCGATGACGTCCGCCAGGTCGTCCTCATTGCCCATCGGGAAATCCAAGCTGGCGATGCGCGCCCCCTTGCCACCTGGCAAACGGGAAACGAAATGATTTGCCCGCGCCACATTCAGGGAATCACGCAACGCATTCTCCATCTGGCGGCGGGTGCGCTCGCGCAGCGATTCATCCACGTCTCCCTCCACCGGCGCGTTTTCTTCCAGAGTACGACGGCGGGGCGGTTCATACAGGGAGTCGCGACCAGCGAGCAGCCGCGCCTCGGGCAGCAGCAATTGTGGCAACGCGGGCGAGTCCTCCAGTTCGTTGTAGCGATGACCGGCAAAGGCCTGATTGAGTTTCTCGAACAATTCCTTGATCTGGCCGCGCCGTTCGCCCACAACCTCCTGTAAATACCGGAACCGGGCGAGCGACCGCCGCGTAAATTCCGCGGTGCGCGCGTCAATGCGATCCGCCATCGGCGCAACGCTATCCAAGGCGCGCTCCAAATCGTCCAACTGATTGCGCACCCGTGCCATGGCGGCGCTGGCATCCAGACTGGGATTGCGGCGCATCACTTCGGCCTGCATTTTGTGCAGCAGATCAGCGTCTTCCAACAGCGCCTCCAGGCGATCCCGCGCATCACTCAACCGATTGTGCAATTGTGAGCGCACCAATTCCGCGTAACAGGTATGCCCGAATTGTTCGGCGTATTGATCAAAGACAATATTCAGGTTGTCGCCAAGCGTTTGCGCCTCGAGTTGCCGACGGATGAACCGCTCGACGCTCTTGCGCATGGCTCGCAGTTCCGCGAGGCCTTGCTGGGCGCTGTCGCGCGAGGCCTGAATATGTTCCCACGGTTGTTTGACCAGTTCAGCCTGGTTCGCTAACGCCGCACACACGCCAACCAATTTATCCGTGAACACGGCCGCGTCCGGATACGCGATCTTGCGAATGCCCGCCAATAAGGTAGCGCCATGGGGATCGAAATACACCGTGCGCCGCCAGTCAGCGGCGGTTTCCATCTCCAACCAGCCAGCGCGGATCAGATGGTCCAAAACGTAGCGAGCCTTTTCCCGGACCGGTAGCGAAACCGTCGCCTCCGGTGGCAATTCGGCGGTGGCTTCAATTTGGAAATCCGGGTGATTCGCCAGCACGCGCATGACCATCGCCAAGGCTTCTTCCCGGGCCATGCCCTCATTGCAGCACGACGCCTCCGTCTCCAACGCATTCAGAATATCCAGATACACTCCCGCATTCGCCCCGCTCAGCACCCGGAAGAAATCCGGGCGCACCTCGCGGAACAGTTCTGCGGCAAGCGATGCTGTCCGGCCCTGCCCACCATCCTGGGTAACGAGTGCCATGGAATCCAATTATGAATGCGCGTCCGAATCAAGCGGCATGCAGACCATCGTACCGGATATCCAAATCCGCCAGCGTCAAACGCAACCAAGCCAGTGAATCCTCAATCATAGGGCCACCCATGCCTTCGCACTCGATGCTCAGATTACCATTAAACTTATGGTCGCGCAGCAATTTGAGGCATTCCCGGATGTTATCCGCATTGACCCCACCGCCCAACGGACATTGGCTGACCGCGATGCCCGTTTGCCCACCCCGCACGGCACGCGCCAAAGACTCTGAGACATCTTTGACATGCACGTGGCTCACCTTGGTGATGAACCGCTTCAAGAACGCCACCGGATCCTGTCCGGCGATAAACGTGTTGCCGGTATCCATATTCAGGCGCAGCAGCGAACTATCCACAAACGCCAGCATCTCCGCCATGCGCTCGGGTTTGGTGGTGAAATAGCCGTGCGGCTCGATGTTGACAATGATATTATGCGCCTCCGCCACCCGCAGAATCAACTGATAGCTTTTCTTCATCTGGGCCATGGCGTCCACTTCGCTGATGCCATCCGGTTTGTGCAACCCATCCGTGGTGTCCACGCAGGGGCACCCAATCTGCGCCGCCCAAGCGATGGATTTCATCACGTACGGCACGCCGCGCAACGGACCGTCCTCGTTGGAAAGCGGATAGGCGGCATCCACCTGGGAGAACCGCACCCCAAACGTCTCCATTTTTTGCCGGAGCAAAGCTGGATCCTCATACAGGGCGACGTGCGGTTGGTACCCCAGCCCGTGAATCCAGCTCACCCCGTCAATCAAACCACATTCGATCTGATGCACCCCGTTGCGTTGCGCCCATTGCAGGCATTTCTCAAACGACCAGTATGCGGAGTTAAACGCATCTGTATGGAAACCAATCGTCATCATAATAGTTGCTCCCTCTTCGTTACTGAACCGCGAGATAACTGCGTTTGTCGTTCCACTCGTTCTGCGGAAATTCCTGGTTGGGATTCACCAACACATGCCCCTGATCGTTCAGCGCGATGGCGAAACGCGGCAAGCCGCGCTTTACCGGGCCGCCCGTCGGCACGCCACCAGGCGTGAACACCGCATCGTGACCAGTGCATACAATCCGGTTGGCATTGCGCGAATCGCGCACGAGAAAGTTGCCCTTGTGGGGACAGGTGGCAATCGTGGCAAAGAGACGTCCTTGATACCGGATGACAAAAAAGTTGCGATCCACAAACTTCTCCGAAATACCATCCTTGGCGTACTCTTTGAGAAGTCCGACATCTACCGGCTTGCCAATGCCGGCAAAGGCGCGGGAAGCGCCGCCGGTGCCACAAAACAGACAACCGGAAGTGACGACCACAAACTTCCGCCGACTCATCGCCGGTTTGGCATCGCGTAGCTGCGGTGTCAGCCCCCCGGCTTGAATGGGGCCAGAACTTTCAGAGTTGTTATCCATACTGGTCATACGAAAAGACTATGCCGACCAACAGTGATGTCAAACGGGAATTCAAGCTCATGGCTTACACCTCACGTTGGAAACTGTGCTGCCGAAGCGCCTCAAACAAGACCAAGGCCACGCAATTGGAAAGGTTCAACGACCGGGCTTCTGGATTGAACATGGGAATCCGCAGCCAATTATCGCGATTCGTTTCCAGAATGGATTTGGGCAAACCAGCGGTTTCCCGCCCGAACACCAGAAAATCGTCAGGCGCATACTGCACTTCCGCGTAGTGGTGCGGCCCCCCGGACTCAATGAACCAGAGTCGGGCCTGAGCGGGGAGCGCGGCGTGAAACGCCGACCAGTTTTTCCAGCGATGCCAGGTCACGTGCTGCCAATAGTCCATGCCGGCGCGCTTAAGATTGCGATCCTCCAATTTAAATCCGAACGGTTCCACCAAGTGCAGGCAGGAACGGGTGGCGGCGCAGAGCCGCGCCACGTTGCCGGTGTTCGGCGGGATTTCTGGTTCAAGCAGCACGACATTCATGGGGTCATTCCTCGGATTCCGGGGCGGGCGCCGCCAAGCCGGGTTCATAAAAAACCTTCCACAAAACCAACCCATGCGCCGGGGCAGTCATGCCCGCCACCCGCCGATCACGCGTGGTCAGGATGGCCTGCAAATCCTCCGCGCGCAGCTTCCCCTGCCCCACCTGCACCAGCGTCCCGACCAACCCGCGACACATCTTATAGAGAAACCCATCCCCCTCCACAATAAAGGTGAGCAGCGGACCACTGCGGCGGATATCCAGACGCCGGAGCGTTCGCACCGTGTTGGGGGCCGCGTAATTACGACTGGCGGCGAACGACTTAAAATCATGGGTGCCCAGCAAGGCATGGGCGGCGGCACGCATCGCTGTCAGGTCCAATTTTTGCGGCACATGCCACACGATCAGACGCAACAGCGGGTTATGCGCCGGCTGATTCCAGACCAGATACCGGTATTGCTTGCCAGAGGCGTTAAATCGGGCGTGAAAATCCCCCGGACAACGCGTGGCAGCCATCACCCGCACGTCCTCCGGCAAATGCGCGTTGATGGCCAACCTTAATTTGGTCGCCGGCATGCGAAGTTCGGCGAGGGGAATATCCACGTGGGCCACCATGCCAAGGGCGTGGACCCCGGTATCCGTGCGGCTGGAACTGTGAATGCGCTGGACGCTGGGAAACAATTTGACCAGCGCCTCCTCGACCTTCTGCTGCACGCCCAAACCAACCTTCTGCACCTGCCACCCTTGGTAACAAGTGCCATCATAAGCAATGGTCAATTTAAAACGTACGGCATCCACCGCCGCAGCATGAACGCGGCCGCCCACAGCGGTCAAGCCGCGACTTTCCGGCGAGCGCGGAACAGGTGCCGCTCGTCCATGGCAAAACTCCGCCACGCAACCCAAGGGATGGAAAGCAAAAGGAGAGTCCCGCGCTTCCAAATATTTTCCCGCCCGATTTCTGCCAGACAGCGGGGAGGCTACGCCTTGGTTTCCTGGGGTTCCTTTTCGCCATCGGCCACGGGCGATTCTTCCTCGGCTTCCTCGGGTTCCTCCGCCTCGCTTTCGGCGGCTTCGCTCAGTTTCATCGCGCCGGCAAACAGCCCGGTGAATAATCCGCCGCTGGTGAGCGTGTTGATGAAAAACTCCCAAGTGGGTGGGTAGCCGGGCGTGCCGCGCGAGAGCGCCTGGATCCAGCCCGCGAGGGTTTTCGGATAGGCCGGATCAAAGAGCCAGGAAGCGGTATTGGTGACCAGGTAGAACAGAATGGCCCCCAGAATGCCGCCCCCCAGGAGGGCATGAAAGGCGGTTTTCCGGGAAAATCGTTTACCCAGCCAGATGAGCACGGGATACGCGAGGTAATTGGCCAGCAGGAAAATCAGCGTGGCCGGGTTGAAGGTGTCAATGCCCTGAACGTACTTATAATAGAGGTTGAGCAGGAGGTCCGTGGCGGCAAAGGTGACGAACGGGAGCCACCAGGCCATGCGACCGGGGAAATAGACCCCCGCGCAGAACGCCAGCGCGTAAACAGCGCTGAAGTTCGGCGGTAACAAGCCGGGAATGCGGGTGATCGCGGCCACCAGCATGAGGCAAATCACGGGCCACCAATGGTTCTGCTTTTCTTTCAACGCCGGCTATGGTAAGGAATCGGCCGCCAAAATACAAGTGTACAAGCGTACAAGAATTTATCCGCCCTGATGGACCCGATGCTGGATGTCATTTATGAAGATGCCGAGTTGTTGGTGGTCAACAAACCGGCGGATTTGGTATGTCATCCCACCAAAGGGGACGTGTATTCCAGCCTGATCAGCCGTGTGCGCCTGCATTTGGGGGCGGCGAGCCATCCGCAGTTGGTGAACCGGCTGGATCGCGAAACGACCGGGTTGACCTTGGTCGCCAAGACGCCCGAGGCCGCCCGCGAATTGCGCCAGTTATGGGAGGGGCGGGAGGTTGCCAAGGAATACCTGGCGATCGTTCACGGGCAGGTGGCCCATGACCACGGCATCTTGGATGCCCCGCTGGGGCGCGACCTGGAGAGCATGGTGGCGATCAAGGATGGAGTGCGCCCCGACGGCGCCCCCGCCCTTACGGAGTATTGGGTGGAAAAGCGGTTTCTCCGCGCGGTGCCGGTGCCCGAGGATGCGGCGCAGCAGGGCCGCCGGCCGTTCACGCTGGTGCGGATCCGGCTGCATACCGGGCGCAAACATCAAATCCGCATTCACTTTGCCCATGCTGGGCATCCCATTGTGGGCGATAAAATCTACGGCGGCGACGAACAGTTGTACCTGGATTTTGTGGTGGGCCGGTTGAGCGCGGCGCAATGGCGCAAACTGATCCTGCCCAACCACGCCTTGCACTCCGGGCGTCTGCGTTTTACGTGGCGGGGTAAGGACTGGGAGTTTGCGGCCTCCCCCGAGGCCTGGTTTGGACAATTTTTGGCGGAGCCGGCAGGGGAATAGGCCGTCCGGCCAATAAAACGATGCATTCGGACGTTGCAGTTCGCCGTCGCGGCCTTTAAAACATCCCCACGTGCATTTATGAAACGTACATCCGTTAAAGTTGCTATTGTCGGCGCCTCCGGTTATTCCGGCGAGGAACTGGTTCATCTGTTGCTGTCGCATCCGCAGGCAGAACTTACCGCCGTGACGTCGCGGCAATATGCCGGGCAGACGCTGGCGCAGGTGTTTCCCAAATATGCGAGTCATCCCAAGGCGCGGGCGTTGCGGTTTACCGAACCTAACGCGGCGCTATTGGCCAAACAGGCGGAGGTGGTGTTCCTGGCGCTGCCGCACGGAGTGGCGGCGGAGTTCGCGGTGCCTTTATTGCAGGCGGGATGCCAGGTGATTGATCTCAGCGCTGACTTCCGCCTGCGCAGCGCCGCCGTGTACCAGGAGTTTTACGCGCATGAACATCCCGCTCCCGACTTGCTCGACAAGGCGGTTTACGGGTTGCCGGAGGTGTATCGCGAGGCGATTCACGGCGCGATGCTGGTGGCGTGCGCCGGGTGTTATCCCACGAGCATTCTGCTGCCGCTGATCCCGCTGTTGCGCGCGAAGTTGATTGATCCGGGCAGTCTCATTGCGAATTCATTGAGCGGCGTCAGCGGCGCGGGACGCAAGGCGGAATTGGATTATCTTTTCTGCGAGTGCAACGAAAGTGTGCGGGCGTATGGCGTGCCCAAGCACCGGCATCTCTCGGAGATTGAGCAGGAACTGTCGTTGGCGGCGAACCGCAAGGTCGTGCTGCAATTCACCCCCCACTTGATCCCGGTGAACCGCGGGATTTGCACCACCATCTGCGCCACTCCAGTGGCCGGTGGCACGGCCAGCGAGCTTAAAACGCTTGGTGAACAGGTGGCGGCCAGCTATCAGGCAGCCTATGCCCAGGAGCCGTTTGTGCGCCTGCTCGAAGGCAAGGCGCTGCCGGACACCAAGAATGTCGTGGGCACCAATGTGATCGAAATCGCGTGGCGGCTCGATCCGCGCACCGGGCGGCTCCTACTGTTCAGCGCCGAGGATAATCTGGTGAAAGGCGCGAGCGGACAGGCGGTGCAATGCCTGAATATCCTGTGTGGCTTCCCCGAAACGGCGGGGCTGCTGTAGCGTGAAACTGGAACCGGCGGCGACAGGTTCCGGATGAGAATGTCAGGTGTCACTACCATGCCGTTGGTATCGGTGGTGTTGCCCGTGTTCAATGCGGCGGGGACGCTGCCGGCCGCCGTCGCCAGCATCCAGCGGCAGACGCTGGCGGACTGGGAGTTGTTGGTGGTGGAGGATGGTTCCGTAGATGGCACCCTGGGAATTGCCATGGGCTTGGCGCGCTGCGATTCGCGGATTCGGGTCCTGCCACAGGCGCATGGGGGCATTGTCGCGGCGCTGCAGCGCGGCATGAGCGAAGCGCGCGGAACATTCATCGCGCGCATGGATGCGGACGATGTCTCGCATCCGAACCGGTTGCAAACGCAGGCGGCCTTTCTCCAGGCCCATGCCGAGATCGGCCTGGTGAGTTGCCTGGTGGCGTATGGTGGGGAACGGGCGGCGAACGAGGGATACGCGTTGCATGTGGATTGGCTCAACACGGTTTGTACTCCGGCGGCGATTCGCCTGAACCGCTTTGTGGAATCCCCGCTGGCGCATCCTTCGGTCATGTTTCGTCGCGACCTGCTCGCGCAGCACGGCGGTTATGCCGCAGGAGATTTCCCCGAGGATTACGAGTTGTGGCTCCGCTGGCTGGAGGCGGGGGTGGGTATGGCCAAGGTGCCGGAAATACTGCTGACTTGGCAGGATGGCGCACAGCGGCTTTCACGCACGGATGCGCGTTATGGTTACGAGGCGTTTTACGCGCTTAAAGCCCATTACCTGGCCCGGGAAGTCCAGCGTTTGCTATCCGGGCGGGATCTGTGGATTTGGGGGGCGGGGCGTCCCACGCGGGTGCGGGCGGAACAACTGACGGGACACGGGATGCGGATTAGCGGATATATTGATATTGACCCCAGGAAGGCGGGGCGAAGATTTCAAGGTCGCGTGACGGTGTTGCCGCCGGACATTCCCGCGCGGGAAACGGCGTTTGTGGCCGGCTATGTCGCCAAACGTGGCGCGCGGGAATTGATTCGCGCACAGTTGTGCGCGCGCGGTTTTGTGGAAGGCCGGGATTTTTTGATGGCGGCGTAGTTGGCAGGAACGCTAATGGGGCGAAAAAGATTTTCTTTCTTGGTTTGACACTCGGGCGGTTTGGGTTTTGGATTAACCAACCCATTGGCATGAAACGGGAAAATTTATTAATGGTGGCCGATAGCGAACGCGATGCGAACATGCTCTACGCGGTGGACATGTTCGTGCCGGACCCGTTTATTTACATGCGTCTGAAGGATCAGGGGTACGTGGTGATGAACGACCTAGAAATTGAGCGCGCGCGGAAAGAATCGCGCCAGAACCGCGTGTTATCACTCAGCCGCTATCAGCAGGCAGCGTTGCGTAATGGGGACGGACGCCCCAGCCTGGCCCAGGTCATTTGCATGGTTATGCGGGAGCGCCGCATCAAGAAGGTGTTTGTGCCCGAGAGCTTCCCATTTGGGTTGGCACGCGAGTTGCGGCGGCTTGGGGTGAAGGTGAAAATCAAGGATGGACTGTGTTTCCCCGAGCGCGCGTTTAAACGGGCCGATGAGGTGAAGAAAATCAGCGCCGCCCTGGTCATGGCGGAAGTGGGGTTGGCCGAGGCGATGCAGGCGTTGCGCAATAGCAAGATTGGGCGCAACCGTCAATTGATGTATCGCCATGCGCCCCTGACTGCGGAGCGGCTGCGCGCCATCATTCATACTGCCGTGTTTCAGGCGGGCGGTACGCCCTGTCACACAATTGTGGCGGGCGGGCGTCAGGGGTGCGATCCGCATGAGGAGGGGCATGGAACACTCCGCGCCCACGAACCGATCGTGGTGGATGTGTTTCCGCGCTCGCAGAAAACCGGTTACTTTGGAGATATCACCCGCACGGTGGTCAAGGGGCGGGCCAGTGAGAGAATCCGGGGTATGTACCAATCAGTGGCGGCCGCCCAAGAACTCGCCTTCAAACACTTGCGCAATAAAACGGTCTGCGCGACGGCACACGAGGCGGTGGTGTCCTTTTTTGACAACCAGGGTTACAAGACCGGGCGAAAAAATGGCATGATGCATGGATTTTTTCACGCCACCGGGCATGGGGTGGGATTGGAAATACACGAAGCCCCGCGGATTGGCGTGCAGAGCCGAGATGTTTTGCGGCCCGGCCATGTGGTCACAGTCGAACCGGGGCTTTATTATCCGGAACTGGGCGGTGTCCGGTTGGAGGATGTTGCTTTGGTCACGGGCAACGGCCCAAAAAACCTGACGAAATTTGAAAAAGTATTGGAAATTTGAGGCGGATTAGGGCGCATGGCGCGGGGGGACGGTGACCGTTTCAGGGCCTCGGACGGCCAGGGTATCAAAAAAAAGTTCAAATACCGCTTGATTCAATCCGGTTATCACCCTATATTTCGCGCTCTTTTAAGAGAAACTGTATTATTATATGCGTCGTCCGAAAGGAATCAAAACGAATAAGTCAGTGGCCAAGCGTTTTAAAATAACGGCCACGGGTAAAGTGCTGCGTACGCGTGCCGGACGTCGTCACTTACTGCAGACCAAAGGCCCAGGCCGTCGCCGGAATTTAGGCAAGCGAGCGGTGGTGGACTCGACGGATACTCAACGTATCCTGAAGGCGCTGCCGTTTAGTCACCGAGGCTAGGCTCACTGTCATACTTCATTTTACTTAACCGAGAATAACACACCATGCGAGTTACCAACGCACCCGCCTCTCGTAAACGCCGTATCCGGATGATTAAGGCCGCCAAAGGCTTCCGGATGCGCCGCTCCAAACTGTATCGTTACGCCTCAGATGCCGTGGATCATGGCCGCCAGTACGCGTATCGGGATCGCCGCCGTAAAAAACGCGAATTCCGTTATCTCTGGCAGGCCCGCATCAATGCGGCTGCCCGTGCCGCTGGCATCACCTATAGCCGTTTCATCGAGGGGCTGAAGGCCGCCAAGGTGGCGCTGGACCGCAAGATCATTTCCGACCTTGCCGCCACGGATGCCGGGGCGTTTGGCGAACTGGTTAAGATCGCTCAGAATGCGCTCAAGACCAAGGGCGTCAAGGCCTAGGACAGTCTTCATTTTATTGCCAACGGGCGGCCAGCAATGGACGCCCGTTTTTTTGGTTTAAAACGTGGTGTTTGGGATTGCCAAGCTTGAATCGTAAATGGACACTTGCCCCCCTATGAGTTTTCTGGATCAAATTGAACCGGTTAAACAGGCGGCCATGGCGGAATTCGCAAACGCCACTGACCTTGCGCTGCTCGAACAAATCAAAGGCGCCTATCTGGGCGGTGGCGGAAAGTTCACGGCACTAATGAAACTTCTGGGCGCGTTGCCCAAGGAGGAAAAGCCTGCCGCCGGAAAAGCTGTCAATCTGGCCAAGACGGAATTGGAAGCTGCGCTGGCCGCGCGTCGCAGTGAACTTGAATTAAAGGCCGCCCTGCCCAAGGAACCGACGGATTTCACCCTGCCGGGGCGCCGTCGCGCTTTTGGACGTTTGCATCCGCTGACCCAGGTCACCGAGGATATTGTCAAAAGCTTTCGCAAAATCGGCTTTGTCGTTGCTGATGGGCCGGAGGTTGAGGGCGAGTATCATTGCTTTGACGCGCTGAACACCCCGGCGGATCACCCGGCCCGCGATTCACAGGACACCTTCTACCTGGAGGCGGCAAATCGCCCTTTGTTGCGCACGCACACTTCCTCGGTCCAGATTCGCGTGATGGAGAAAATGCCGCCGCCGATTCGCATTGTGGTGCCCGGACGCGTGTATCGGCGGGACAACGCGGATGCCACGCACAATCCAACGTTCCATCAGATTGAAGGCTTGTATGTGGATAAAAACGTCACGGTGGGGGATCTCAAAGGGACGGTGGAATTTGTCTTCAAGGAACTGTTAGGGCAGGATGTGAAGATTCGATTCCGTCCGCATTATTTCAGCTATACCGAGCCGAGTTTCGAGATTGATTTTAGCAGCGCGCTAGTCAAAAAGATGGGCAAGGAATGGCTGGAGATTGCCGGCTGTGGTATGGTGCATCCACAGGTGTTCACCAATGTGGGTTACGATCCGGAACAGTGGACCGGCTGGGCGTTTGGCTTCGGCATCGAACGCATTGCCATGATTCGTTACGGCATCAACGACATCCGTCTCTTTTACGAAAACGACACCCGTTTTCTACGGCAGTTCTAGCTCGTATTTTTCGCCAACGTTGGTAAACCGTCAGGCACAGAGGCGAATTTGGCAAGAATCGTTTGATCCGCCTCCTTCCGCGACAGAAACGCGGTGATAACGTGGCAAGCCGGGACTGGAAAATGCCCGCTACCTTCCATGTGGTTCCAGCCTTGCCTCATCACTAACGGGATTATTCTGAGGTCGCGGTTTTGGAACGGCCATAGCCAGCCGGGAAAGCGTAAGATAGTATGGGATAATGAGGAGCAAAAGAAAGAAGTTGGGTGCCCACCTGGTATGGCCAGTCAGCTGTGGTAACCAGCAAAGCAGAACGTGACAACCCAAGAGCATGATCACATCGCTTCGGCTCAGCTTCCAGCCAGCCCTGCAAATGAGATACGGCAGGGCAATCCAGAATACTGGCCAACCGTAGCCAATGAGTCGTTCGACCCAATTTCCCAAGACTGGCCCCAGAAGCCAGGATACCAGTCCATATAGAAATGCCAATTGAATCGCAAGTGGCAGTTCAACGAACAACTCCCGCCAGCGTCGCAAAAATCGAATCAGCAGGAGCGGACCGATACCGAACAATGTTAACAGGAGAACAAACGTATTCAAAGGCATTTGCCATCGCAGAAGAACTCCAACTTCCTTGTCAGCCCCGATTCTCAGATAAGTTGGCAGGAGCCACTTTATGATCGGCTCGCCAACATCCGTGCGCACATCCGACCAGACCACAATGCCCAAAACATTACCTAGGAAGTTATAAGGCACTTTGGCGGCCAGATAGAGAAAATCGGGGATTTTATGGATATTCGGCTGCCCCAGCTTCGCAAACAGTGAAGTACTCACTACCCCAAGGAACAACACGCCCAAGCAGCCCCAGAATAAGAGTTTATGGCGACGCAAATATCCAACGCCTGCTCCTAAGAGGCACAGCACCAGTGTGTTTTCGCGCGCCAGGAAGGCGATGAGGAGCACTATGAGACTCCAACCAATCCGTTCTTTCAGGAGCAAAAGGAAAAAGAGCGAAATTAAAGCGACGTGAAACAGGTCCGGGATATAGCCCATTTCAAGCCCCTCCATCGAAAACGGCGTGATCAGGAGTGGGATTGCCAACAGTGGATGCCCGACCGTGATTTCCAAGCAGTTCGCCAGACAATACGAAAGCACTGCGAGTGAAAGGATGCTTAAGATGAGAAACGCGGTCGGCAACTCAATGTGAGCTGCGTCAGCCAGACCCTTTGCCAGCAAAGGATAGAGCAAACGTTTGGAAAACGGTGAAGCAACCTCGGCAATTCTTCCCGAGGCCATGGCAAGGTATGACTCGCTATCAATCGCCGCCGGAAAAGGCAGGTCCAAGTGCCTATAGTCAAGGGCCACGGGCATGACCTTGTGCCAGCGAATTACCACCAAACCCGCTAATACCACCAGAAACACCACCAGCATCCTTTGCCAGGCAAAGCTTTTGGAAAGTGAGATTAATAATGGATGATGTCTCATACTAAACAGATTTGGTCTCGCGACGTCGCATAACGCAGCGGAAAAGGCACATAATGCCGACCAACACAAAACCAAAGCCTGAAAAAAGGAAGTGAACGAGGAGCAAATTGTAACAAGAAATGAACCAACACGCGCTGGAGCAAGTCGCGGATGGTCCTTTCCTCGTTGGCCAACGGCATCACCACACCAAACTTGGGTCGTCTGGTTTGCTCTGTAACGCTTGGGGTGGTGAGTATTTTTTCGTTCACTGGCGCATCAACTCTCGGTCAAACTGATGGTAAACAGGCCCTTGCCGACACCCATCGCCAATTGGCACCGGGCGGCTCCACCTGCTTAACACTCTTCACGCCGGTAATATTCTATGGGCCGTAGTGACTTTCAAGCCTTTTTTTGTTTTTTGGCGCAGGTGAAGCAAGTGTGTGAGCGACCGGTATTTATCCACCTTCAACCTTGCAATGGACTGATTATTCTGCTTTTCAACTGCGGGCGGGATAGTATGCTCGCGTTGCTAAATGGAAATCGAAATAACAAAACCATTGTCGTTGAACATCAATCAGTTGGCGTGGCTTGATACGCATAGCTTTCTGAATTTGCTGAATGTTTTTTACGCGGAATTGGATTTCATTTCGGCGCTGGTAAAGGAACCGATGGCCTTGCCGCTGACCAAAGGGCATTTGAAACAAATTGCCTGTGGATTGGAGGATCCCAATTCACAGGGGAAACTCACCACAGAAATTGAACGGCTTGAATTCGAGTTCAAGACTGAATTGGCCAGGTTGGAAGCTCGCTACCTGGGGATGGACAAACATCCGGACATGGTCGCATCCCTAGCCAATATTACTTCCTTGATTCGCGTGATTTGGTGTCGCGTGGCTGAATTTGAACATCGAAAGCAGGCTGCGGAGATATGGGAATCGCCAACCATTGAGGAGGTTCGACGGAGCCTAGTGGAATTTCTGGATGCCATGCAGCGTAATGCCAAAGGACGTTATCGCGTTGTTCTTGAAAGTGAGAATAAACTGGCTGGGGATTATCGGGTGGCTTTGGAAATTCGCAGCACACATGGTTCCCGCATCACCTTGCCTCCGATTATGCAGGACGTAACCCGTGATCTGCTGGCGAATGCCCGCAAGTACACTCCGCCAGGTGGTACAATTCAGGTTCATTTGATTCAGGATGATCCAGCATTGCGCTTGGTCGTGAGTGACAATGGACGCGGAATACCCGAAACAGAATTGGATAAAGTGGTGGATTTTGGCTATCGTGCTTCAAATGTCAGGGACATCCCGACCAAAGGTGGCGGTTTTGGACTGACCAAGGCATATTGGGTTACCAAACGGTTGGGCGGCAGATTCTGGATTCAATCCATTTTGGGTCAAGGTACGCAAATTACGATCCATATTCCCATGCCAAGTTAAAACATGGGTTAACTGGCACTCACTTTTTTTCCAGTATGGCATATAACATGCTACATTGGAACCTGTGATTAAACCGGTTGGGCAGCATTACACTGCGGCTGAATGAAATAGTCTCATTGATCCGTTGCGTTTTACAGCAATTATGGTAGGTTAATCATAACGGTTGGCATACGGTAATCAGTGAACGAAGATTGTACTAATAATTGGACTGTATGCCTTGTTCACGCCGTGTACGGTAAAACAAAAAACATAGAAAGAACAAAGCACATGAAACTGCAAACCTCGCGCCAGAGCGCCTTCACATTGGTAGAAATCATGATCGTTGTGGCGATCATCGGCTTATTGGCCGCCATCGCCATTCCGAACTTCGTGAAAGCCCGCACCACGGCCCAGAAGAATGCCTGCATCAACAACTTGCGGCAGATTGATGGTGCCAAGGAACAGTGGGCGCTCGAAAACAAGAAAACCTCGTCCGACACCCCTGTGGACAGCGATCTGATCGGGGCCACCACGTATATCAAACAGGCACCGTCCTGCCCGGGTGCCGGCACGTATTCGTTCAATGCCGTCGGGACCAAGCCGACCTGCAGTGCCGCAACCAGCGATCATACCCTGTAATTGTAGGGTTGACTTCAAAGCTTGGAGGGGGGGCTTCCTCCTCCCTCCAAGCCTTTTCCAGTTCAACCGCGATGACTTATGATCGCTAAGCGTTATTGGTCCAGTCAAGCGTTCACTTTGATTGAGATAATGATCGTCGTGGCCATTATCGGCGTGCTGGTGACGACCGCCTTGCCGTCCTTTATGCATGCGCGTGTTAGCGCGCAAACCCGTGCGTGCGGGAATAACTTGAAACAAATGGATGCCGCGAAACAGATGTGGGGAATGGAAAATGGGAAAAGCTCGGCGGACGTGCCGACTGAAAGTGATCTGATTGGCGCTACGCTCTATTTGCGGAAGTGGCCTAGTTGTCCGGCAGGAGGGACGTACCAGTTTAACGCTGTAGGGGTGCCTTCGACGTGTACAGAAATTGGACATACTTTGACTCCCTGACCATGGCATTGGCTGGGTAGATCATAAATAGCTTTGATAGTCGTTGTTTTGTCTGGTTCATAGCAACCAGACTTTTTTATTTGGCAGCGATCATGACCGGTGCGTTCTGATGAGGCACCGGCTTCATTATTTACAGAGTGAGGCAAAGAGATACGCATTTTCGTTGTTTTCTTTGGAGAAATATCTGATAAGTTCCTGTTGATGGCTGTTTTACCAAAAAGTGTGGTCGCAAACGGGGATGAAGATGGGCCAACTGGTGAGGGGGGGGCGCACCAGTACCGTTGGGTACTGCTGAACGGGCTGCTTTTATTGCTGGCTTTTGGGCCAGCATTGATGACCTATGGCCGTGACTTGTGGAATCGCAGCCATTATCAGTTTTTTCCCGCTGCCATCGCTGGTGCGTTGCTATTGGCACGCCGCCAATTGATTGAAATGGAGGATAAGCCGGCGCTGCAGCCAACTTCACCCGGCATGGCGAAAACATTTTTTGCCGGTGCATTGTTGCTATTGGTGGTGGGGACGGTTTGGTGGTCGCCCTGGCTTGGATACATAGCGGCCTTGGTCACAAGCGCCGCGATCCTGATCATGGTGGGTGGTGGTGCTTTGCTGAGGAAACTCATGCCGCCTTTGTTGCTGCTGGCCATCTTGATTCACCCACCGCTCAACTTGGATCGGGAATTTGCACTTTGGTTGCGGGGTGTGGCGATCCGCTTCAGCAGTTGCCTGCTGGATACCATGCAGGTGTCGCACTATGTTTCGGGCACGGTTATTGAAATTCCTGGATTCAGCATGTTGGTCGAGGAAGCGTGCAGTGGCATCACTTCGATTTTCACGGTCATGGCCATGGCGTTATTCCATGGTTTGTGGAAGAAACGGCATCCCGTGCATATCGCCCTCGTGGTGATAACGGCAATGAGCCTGGTGGTGTTGGGTAATGTTTTTCGGATCAGTTTGGGTGCGTATTTGACGCTGCGTTGCGATGTGAATTTGCTTTCAGGATGGGCGCATGAAATTCTCGGGCTGCTTATGTTTGGGTTTTACCTGGCCGCGATTCTTAGTGTGGACCGCCTATTGCTTTGCGGGCAGCGCGACACGCGCCAGGAGACGGAGAAAGCCATGGACGCCTGGGAATCGCAATTCAACATGCACCAAATATCTCACCAGTTGTCACAAGCCGCCATTCACGCGTTTTCGGAGCGATGGTTTTTCAGAATGATGCTGGTTTATGCGGGAGTAGGGCTGATTCAATTTGCTTTGTTGGTGACGGACGCGTGGCCACGCTACGCCACCCCGCTGGCGGTATTTGGCCCCAGTCTGAAACCGGATGCGCCTTTGGTGTTGCCGGTAACCCTTGCTGGTTGGAAACAATTAACCGATGACCCGGAGACACAGTCGCGTCCGGGCTTGATGGAAATCGCGGCGATGAACTCCAAGTTGTGGACTTTTTACAAAGATCGGATGGTATGTGTGGTGGCATTGAGTTATCCCTACCCGGGTTTTCATGATTTGGGCGTTTGTTATGCGGGCCGCGGATGGGAACTTAGCGAACCGGTATATCGAACCGAAGGAACGTCCGCTGAAAAAACGATCATCGAATTCGATATGACCAAAAAGCCGGTTACCAGCGCCTTTTTGCTCTATGGAGCCTTTTCCGAGGATGGCCACTGGCATCCCCCTGATCTGACCCAACGCTTGCTGACCAGGTTGGGAATCTCGTTGAGCGGACATGCCCAAGCGATGACGTATCAGGTGCAACTTTTATGCATCAACTATCATACGCTTAGTCCCTCCGAGAAGGCGCAGGCGCTCAAGCTCTTTTTGGGAACGCGACAACTCCTGCTTCAGCAAGTGCTGACTCAGTTGAGGCGGCCACCGGCGGCCAAGTCCAGCGTGCTCCCCGAACCATCCACCGCGCGCCGCCCATGATTCTATTTTTCACCGATGAGTTCATGGAACGGCTAACGGCTTGGTGCCGAACCTGGCGGGTGGGTTTTTGGTTGCAACTATTTCCAGCGATGGCCGCCGGGATTGGCTGGCTGTTGGTCGCCGTAATCATGGCGCTCCATTCGCCAGCGCGGGTGGAAGCGCGTTACATCAGAATGGCAGATGAAGCCCTGGCCGGCGAGGATTACGTGAACGCCCGCATGGCCAGCGAGCGGCTGTTGAAATTGGACAGCCGGGAACGCGAGGCGCACGTGCTGCGATTGGCAAAAAGTCTGGCCGGACAGGGGAATGTGGAAATGGCTTTGGCGGTGGCGACCCAAGTGGCGCCGGAGGGGAAGCCTGGTTTTCTGCCCGCCCGCTTGTTCATCGCCCGGACCATCCTGGGCATCCACGATGCGAATCCCAAATATTTGGCGCTGGCTGAAAAGCATCTCAAGCAGGTGTTAGCCGTTGTCCCTGATTCCGATGAAGCGCAGTTGTTGTTGGGACAATTCTATTGGCGGGTGCGCGACTGGAACCAAGCGCTGACGCAATTACAGCTTGTGTATCCCAAACGCCCCGAGGCTGCCTTGAAGTTATGCTCGGTTTACCTCGCCTTGAACAATCCGGAAGAAGCCCGGCGGTGGGCGGTCCTGGCGGCCGCGCATTTTCAGGGCGAGGCGCAAAAGCAACCCAAGGAGTGGCTGCCGCGGTTGCAATGGTCGGAAGCGGAGCTGATGCAAACTCAGTACGTCAAGGCACTGAAAATACTGGACGAGGGTCTGCAATTGGCCGAGCACAAAGCATACCATCAGTTTGCCGTGAGAATTTACTCCGAAATGGTGTTAAACCAGCTTAACCAATCGCCCACCAACCTGGTGGAACGCTTGCAATTGCTTCAGCAAGGGCTGGCCCATGACCCGCAAAACGAATTTCTGCTCATGCAACTGATCCGGCTGACCCTTGAAGAAGGGGGAAAAGAGGGGCCAGCCCAGATGTATTTAAAGCAGCTATACCAGAATGCACAAAACAAGGCGGTGATCAACTATTGTTGCGGCATGGATGCCTGGCGGAGGAATGATTTGCAAGACGCGCGCGTCTATCTGATTGGCGCCTATAACCGGGATCCGGATAATCCGATTGTGGCCAATAATCTCGCCTACCTCTACGGTTTTGGCAATCCACCCGATCCCGCGCGTGGTTTGGACATGATCCAACGGGTAGTGGGCGCGCATCCGGAATCACCGGTCTTTCGCGAAACGCGGGGACAACTGCTGGTCAAGCTTCAGAAATGGCCGGAGGCCGTCAGTGACCTGGAGTTTGCCCGCCGCTATTTTACCAATAGCCCCGCGTTGTTCTCCTCGTTGGCGGAGGTATATCAACAACTGGGAAAAACCGAATTGAGCCGCCAATATCAGCGCCTGGCCGAATCCATGAAGCAGCCGTAGCCCGCATGGAAATGCCTTTGAATATGCTTGAAGCGCCTCCGGAAATGCTCTACTAGATTCATCGCGATGAGCATTAATCATCAGGCGCTGGATATCCACTCCAACACGGAGATTGCTCCGTGTCTTGCAGTCGTGGTGCCAGTTTATAATGAAGCCCAGACCGTGGTTTCCCTTTTGGAAGCCGTGCTGGAACAGCGTCCGGTTCTGGAAGTGGTGGTGGTGGATGATGGCTCGCAGGACGGCACCTGGCAGGTATTGCAGCCGCTGGCCCAAAAAGAACCGCGGATCAAACTGTTTCAACACGCCAGAAATCAAGGCAAAGGAGCGGCGTTGCGCACCGGCTTTTCCAAGGCCACTGCACCCTTTGTCATCGTGCAGGATGCCGACCTCGAGTATGATCCTGCCGAGTATTATCTGCTGTTGAAACCCATTCTGGCAGGCAAGGCGGATGTGGTTTTTGGCTCGCGTTTTCTGGGTTTTGGCGCACATCGCGTGCTGTATTTCTGGCACTCCCTCGGCAATTGGCTTCTGACCCTGTGTTCCAACATGGCCACCAATCTGAACCTGACCGATATGGAAACCTGCTACAAGGTGTTTCGACGGGAGATCATTCAGAAGATTACCATTGAGGAAAACCGGTTTGGGTTTGAACCGGAAATCACCGCCAAGGTCAGCAAGCTGGAGGTGCGTATTTACGAGACGCCCATCTCTTATTATGGCCGCACGTATGCGGAAGGCAAAAAAATCGGCTGGAAGGATGGCTGCCGTGCCATGTGGTGCATCTTTAAGTACAACTTTTTTCGCTAGTGCGATCCATGGCATCCAATCCGCCCAGGGTGGTACCGAGTTCCGAATTTGAATTCGATGCGTTGGGGGAAGCCCATAATTATCGGCGAGCATTAATCCAGGAGTTTGGGGCGTTCCTGAAGGGGAGGGTGATTGATGCCGGGGCGGGGATAGGCCAGGTGACCGAGTTGCTTCAGCGGCAGGCTGGCGTATGCGAGGTGCTGGCAGTGGAACCAGAACTGACTTTTTGTCAGGCGATTGAACAACATCTGCCAGGCGTTAAAGTGTTTCATGGCACAGTCGCAAACCTACCGCCCACGACTTCCTGCAACGTCCTGGTTTGCATCAACGTGCTGGAGCATATTCAAGATGATGCAGGCGCATTGCGGGAGTTCAACCGTATTCTGGCCAAGGAGCGGGGCGTACTGTGTCTGTTTGTACCCGCCGGCCCGGAAATTTTTACGCCCCTAGATCGTAAATATGGGCATTACCGCCGCTATTCCAAATCGGAGTTAAAGCGAAAATTGGAAGTGGCGGGCTTTGAACTCTTGCGCTTGGATTATTACAATTTTCCCGGATACCTCGCTTGGTGGCTGTTATTTCGGGTGTTTCGCCTGCGACGACTGAGGGCCGGCGGAGTGAAGTTGTTTGACCGCTATTTATTTCCCGTGATACATTGGTTTGAACGAAGGATTGCACGACCGCCCTGCGGACAAAGTCTGATCGGTGTTGCGCGTCCGAAGCCATGAAGAATCGGCTTTCCATATTATTGTTTGTATTGGTCAGTATAATGGCCGCCCTGTTTGTTTACCGGGATGCCATTTGGGGGAGTTCGTTGCTGGCACCGCTGGATATTCCGGGCACAATTTTTGATAAGTTCCGACACATGCCACGGAACGCCTCCGGTATTCCCAACAACCATTACATCATTGATCAAGTCACGTTTGATCTGCCCGTGCAGACCACCGTCTATGAGGCCTGGCGCAACGGGGAGATACCATGGTGGGATCCTTATACCTACGCCGGGCGTCCGTTGTTGGCGGATGCGCATATCAATGGCACCGACCCGGTGCGGATTTTGTTATACCTGACGCTGCCGTTTGAATACGCGTATAATTGGACGTTGATTCTGCATTCCTTCATTTGCGGGCTGGGATTGTTTGTTTTGCTGCGCCATTTCCGCTTCGCAAACTGGATCTGTATTTTTTTGGCACTCGCCTGGCAGTATGGCGGCGGATTTGCCCTCTGGTTTGGGCATCCTTGGATTCAGGCTGCTTTTTCTTATTACCCATGGCTCTGGTTGGTTTGGGATAAAGGAGTTCAGGGGGAGTGGCGGCGGCAACTTATACCGGCTGCGCTGCTGATTGCGGTGATTTTTTATGCGGGCAATTTGCAATCGCACACCTACGAAGGGTTGTTTGCCATGGCTTTCCTCTTCGGCTATGCGGGATTGAACTTGGAAACCTGGCGGAAAACATTTCCCCTGGTGTTCTTCTCCAACGTTGCCGGAGCTTGTCTGGCCGCGCCGGTGTTGGCCAATCAGGTCGAGGTGTTTCTGATCGGCTTGCGTACCATCAACGTAGATGTGGCCACGGTGCATTCGGGCGGTCTGATGTCCCTCACGGGGGTGCTTCCCTGGATGATGGGCACCTATCGCACGCTTGATCTTTCAAAGCTGGTTGGTTCTACCTCCCTGGCCTTCGGTTTTATGGTTTTCATTGGTTCGGCGGCGTTCTTGCTGGCCGGGTGGGCGGTTTGGAAAAATCGGGATGCCACTCGCACCCCATTGCGGCGTACCGCCATGTGGCTGGTTTGCATCTACTTTGTGATTGTTTCAACCCGGCTATACAACGTTTTTTACAGCCGCAGCACCGGTTTGCCCTTGCTGGGATTCGCGGTCCTTGCCGCCCTTGGCGCTGAAGCTTTGTGCGCCGCTAAAATTAATCGCCGAGCCGGCACGGTGATGTTGGTGTTGACACTGGCGCTGGCCGCCGGACCGAATATCGTTGGATTCGTGATTTATCCCCACTATCAGGAGAAAGTCCGCCAACAGTTGTTGGAACAGCAGGCCCGCCAGGCGTCGCTGGACTCATTGCCGGCCTTGCGTCATTTCCAGGTGGATAATTGGAACCGGGAATCTACGTTCAGGAATCCAGAGATGATGGTGGCTTGGTTGGGCGTGCTGTTGCTGGGCGTGTTGTTCTGGCGTCCCGCTTGGTTGGGCCAGCCATGGAGTATTCCCGTGCTGCTGCTCTTGAATCTGCTGCCGGTATTAATGTTTTACCAACGATTTATGCCGCGCTACCCGATGGCGCAATGGGAGCAGTTAAAGGCGGGCGGACCGGAGCAGCAACGTGTCCTGCCGCTGTTGGCTCGTCAGCCGCTGCGGCTTTATGAGAAATCCCCGGCCATTTCCAGCATGTTGTTTCCCAATGCCATGTCGCACTTGTACCATATTCATACAGTTCACGGATATTCCGCCATGCAACCGCGCAGCCTGTACTTGATGGAGAATGACGCGCGTGCCGCACTCGGCAAACCGATAGCGGACTACGATTATGAAACGCTGGCGGGTGGACGGCCAACCGGGATTTTGCACACCAATTTTCCGGGCAAACTGGCGCGGTTTCAATGGAGCGGGTTGCTGGAGCGTCCGATCCAAGTTTCTGCGGAGAGCCTGAATCATATTGAATTGGCGATTGGCCCGGGCCCCATCGCCACGCTGCTCTGGACCGATACTTATTATCCAGGGTGGCACGCTGAATTGGATGGAAAACCGTGGGACATCGCATTGAAAAAGCCTTGTTTTAGCCGTTTGGAAATCCCCTCGGGCTCGCATCGTCTGGCTTTGCATTATCGTCCGCATTACCTGCCGTTCAGCCTGTGGCTGGTGGCGTTCGCTGTCTCGGGCCTCATTGCCGCTCTGCCGATGAAACGTGAGACCAAGGCTCCAATGGCAACGCCCTGACGGTGTTTTTCTGCAACTAATCGCAGGGCGACTCCTGCCAATCCGCAATCAATACCCGGCTTAAGTTGGCGTTGCGGTCTTGATTTCCACCACATCGTGCGGAGCAGATTCCCGCATCCCGGCGGTTGTGATTTGAGTAAACCGGGCTTTCTCGCGCAACAGCGCGAGGTTGGCCGCTCCGAGATAGCCCATGCCGGATTGAATGCCGCCAATGAGTTGGGTCAGCACCCGGTTGACCGAGCCACTGGATTCCTTGAGCGCCTCGATCCCCTCGGCCGCAACTTTGCGCGTGGCATCCGTCGAGTGACCATACCGGGCGGCGGAACCCGCTTTCATGGCGGCCAGACTGCCCATGCCACGGTATTTCTTATAATACTTGCCGCCGATTTCGATGACTTCCCCGGGCGCTTCATCGCAGCCGCCAAAGATGCCGCCGCACACGACCGCGTGGGATAACGTCAACGCTTTCACGATGTCACCGGATTTCGTAATGCCGCCATCCGCAAGAATGGTGACGCCCTTTTTCTGCGCCGCGCGCGCACACACATACAGCGCGGTAAGCTGGGGAATGCCCACGCCGGCCACCAGGCGCGTGGTACAGATGGATCCGGGACCCTGGCCGATTTTGATAATGTTCGCCCCGCAATCGGCGAGATACTCCACCCCGGCGGCACTCGTGACGTTGCCGGCGATGATCGGGAGTTTGGGAAAGGCACAGCGCAACATGCGCACGGATTCCCCCACGCCTTTGCTAAAGCCATGCGCGGTGGATACGGCCACCACATCCACGCCGCGCTCGACCAACCCGGTGACATGCGCCAGGATGCGGTCGCGATCCAGCTCGCCAAACGCGTTGCGCGTGGCGGAGACCGCCGCGCCGCACAGCAGACGCATTTTCGGGTCACGGGACGGCTTGAATTGCGCGTTTTTTTCCTGAGTGATGCGCTCCAAGTCGCTCATGGTGAACAGCCCGCAAAGACGGTCCTGCTCATCCACCACCATTAACTTGTGGATGCCGGGATGGTCGGTAAAAAATTTATCAGCGCGCGCAATCGGGTCGCGGCCCAGTTCCTTCTTGCTGATGGTCTGCACCTGGTTGCGTGGCGTCAGCGTTTCCGCCACCTTGCGCATGGCGTAGCGGGGTTTGACTACATGACCCGGCAGCAGACCCAGCAATTGGCCGGCGGCATCCACCACCGGAAACGTGCGGAATTGGAATTTACGCTGCTCGACCATTTCAAGCACCTCACCGATCAACTGGTCGGACGTGACGCGAATTGGGTCTTGGATGAGCCCATGGACGTGATGTTTTACCCGTGCCACTTCCGAGAGCTGATCCTTCTCCGGCATGTTGTAATGAATCAGCCCCAGGCCACCGTTGAGCGCCATGGCGATCGCCATGTCCGACTCGGTGACGGTGTCCATATCCGCCGAAATGATGGGGATATTCAGGCTGAGCCCTTCGCACAGCGTACTGCTGAGTTGGGTGTTGCGCGGCAAAACTTCCGAATACAGCGTGGCCAGCGTCACGTCATCATACGTGAGCGCCACTTGCCGGTGCGCCTTAAAAAATGCATCTGCCGGCTGGAAAAATTCGCCGTCCAGTTCGTTGACTTCGTATTTGGTCGCCATGGGAGATATTTAACGCCATGGCTGCTTATGGCAAGGGGAAACTGAGGTCCATAAAATCCACGGCTAATAAACCTTCCGCAAAGTTTTATCGCGTGGTTTTCAACTGGTAAACCGGCAGTATTGTCCGGTCCTAAACCCGAAAAGCAAAAAGACTGTTCACAGGTCCCCATTCAGGTTATGTTTCAGGGCATGTCGGTGATACGCATATTATGAGCACGTTCAAGCCTGCCTTGCTATGGATGGGGCTGGGGGCCGCGCTGCTGTGGCAGATGCCGGCCATCCCGGCGACTGAACCGGCCGCCAACCCCAATCATTTCTTATTCGTCGTCAACACTTCCAGCGCGATGAAAAGCCGGGCAAGTTACGCCGGCCTGGTGGTGGCGGACATCATCGAACGCGGTGCCAACGCGCGAATGCGGAGCGGGGACACCTTCACCATCTGGACCTACGGCGACGACGCGCGGACCAACACCTTCGCGGAGCAACCTTGGTTCCCCGAATCGCGCCGACAGATCAGCAACCAGGGGTTCTACCATCTGAATAACCTGCGGTGGAGCGGCAAAGCCAACCTCGGCAATGCCATGGCCAAGGTGACGGCGGAAATGGCCGTCCGTAAAAACCTGTTTGTCTATCTGATCACCACTGGCGAGGAAACCATGACCGGCACCACGTTTGACGGAATTCTTAATGAGACTTGGCAAAAGAGCGCGCCCGATATGCGGGAACAGAAAGGGGTATGCGTCACCGCGCTGGTGGCCGAAAATGGCACTTGGGTAAATTGGGCGGTCGGCATGGGCCGACCACCGGAGCCGATTCGGGAAATTGCGCATAACCTGCAATCTCCTCCACCACCCGCCGTAGTCACCAATGCGGTGACCGTCATCGTAAAACCAGAGGTGAAGGCGGTGGAAAAAACGGCGGAAAAGCCCAAAAACGCCGGTTTTGTCATGCATGCCAACACGATCGTTTCGAGCCCCATCCAGCCTGAGCCGCCGAAGCCGCCCAAGATTGAAACCACCCCGCCGCCGCCAGCCGCAAACACCTTGGTGCTTCCACTGCCGCAATTGGAGCCGAAACCGATAGAAACCGTCCGTCGCACTCCGCCGCCCGCACCCGAGCCACTCGTGGTCACTCCGCCGACCAAAATCGAGCCGCTTACCCCGCCGCCCGTAGCACCCCCGGTTCAATCGCCACCAGTAACCCTGCCGCTTTCCCTAAATCCACCTGAGCTGACCGCCGCGGAAATCAAACCC
>JBAXGN010000013.1 GCA_037139415.1 Verrucomicrobiota bacterium
CAAAACAACAAAAAACAAAACAAAAAAACATTTACACAATTATATTTACAAAACCACCAGCCTATGAATGGCCTTTTTTTCTTTTCTGCGGGTCAGTTGGCTCGGAATGAATAATCATTGCCGGGGATGCCGAACACCCAGGCATTAGAACGCCCCAAGGCATCGGTGACGTTGGGCAACACTTGGCTATTCGGTCGGGGCATAAACTGGAATGGTCAGCATGGTCCCCATTTTTTGGTTCCTGGCGGTCGAACTTGCAAGTCATTGTTCGAGTTTGACCCCTTTTACTATCTGGCCATTGGCGCGTTTGCAGGGCTGCGGAGCGCGGAAATCGAGCGGCTGGACTGGGCCGAGGTTCACCTGGCCGACCGCTTCATTGAAGTGAAGGCCGCCAAGGCCAAGACCGCTAGTCGCCGGCTGGTCCCGATCTCCGACAACCTGGCGCAGTGGCTGGCCCCGTACGCCCAGGAAGCCGGACGCGTGGCGCCCGCTGACAACATTCAGAGCAACATCATGCGCCTGGTCAAAGAAACCAACGAGGCGTTGAAGGCCGCCGCACAGACCGCCGGCAAGGACCCGGCCATGGCCAAAACCGTGAAATGGAAACAGAACGCGCTACGGCACTCCTTTATCAGCTACCGCGTGGCCGAGGTTCAGGACGTGCCCAAAGTGGCGTTGGAAGCCGGTAACAGCCCGGCCATCATCTTCCAGCACTACCGCGAGCTGGTGCGGCCCGCAGAGGCCAAAGCGTGGTTCTCCATTGCCCCAGGCCAAGACGGGAAAATCATTTTCTTTGAGCCACCCAAGAAAGGTGCGAAGGCGGAGCCCGTGGCAGAGAAAGCAGTCCCGGCGGCGGCGGCCGCTCAGGGGGCTTAGAAAAAAGCGGACGCCAAAAGACGGTCGGTTACCCGGAAAGATTCGCCCAGGAGGCGCTGGTGTTCCTTTCGCCAGGCTTTTCCGCATTTCCCGCCGATTCTGCTCATTGGAAATGGGTGCTTGCCCCGTATCTACATCGGCGTAAACTCTCGGCCATGCGCACAACCTGTGTGATATTTGATGGCGAGCCAAACGCAATGCTTCCTTACCGCAAGGCGACAAGTGAAAGCATCCAATGTGCCAAAAAGTTAATTCCTATCAATTCAATAGCAAGCAAGGTAGGGCGCGGTGTCGCCACTGCGCCGGGGCCAAGGCGGAGAAAAACCCCAACGGGGTTTCGTCCCAAAGCCCACCAGTGGTCCGCAGGGCTGAAAGCCCGTCATGTGATAGCCCGGGCAGAAGGCCCGGGTTATCGTTCCCCAAAGCCACCCCAGTCCTGTAAGCGGCGCCACACTCCTTGCTCTCAATTATCAACCCTCAACTCTCAATTACTGGCAACTTGATTAGTTGAATACCTCGGGACAAAGCCGTATGTTTGCCACATGAAAATTGAGTTGGGCGTTTTATTTGGATTTACCCTACTGCTTCTGAGGTGGAGCATGGCTCCTCTCTCGGCAGGCGAAGTTGTGGTATGGAGTGGAACGGGTGGCTCAATGCACGTTGCTCATGCCCAAATACCGCGCGCAGCATCCAACATTGTCGCTTTGGCAGCAGGTTCCCAACACACTTTGGCTCTACGGGATGATGGGCGCGTCTTCGCATGGGGAAGGAATTCTGATGGGCAATGCGCCGTGCCCGCCGGTTTGAGCAACGTCGTCGCCCTTGCAGGGGGAGATTGCGCCAGTTATGCACTGCTAGCCGATGGCACTGTGACAGCATGGGGAACATTCGCCTTGCCCCCCGGGCTAACTGGAGTGCGCGCCATCAGCTGCGGATCCACGTTAAACGCAGCTGTTTTGAGCAACGGCACCGTTGTCTGCTGGGATCACATAAGTGGTGAACCATTTGCTGAGGCGCTATCTGATGTCACGAATGCGGTGGCGGTGGCAGCTGGGCTTTGCCATGTGATCGCTCTTAAAGATGACGGTACAGTGACGGCATGGGGCTGGGCGTACGCCCCCGTGATGGCTGTCCCTCAAAATCTTGCTGGGGTTAAGGCCATAGCAGTGGGGCAGAACCACTCGGTGGCGTTATTGAGTAATGGCACCGTTCGGGCCTGGGGGATTGCTTTCGGCGGCCCGACTAACATCCCACCGGGATTGAGCAATGTAGTTGGAATCTCGGCACGATCAGGGCATTCCCTGGCTCTGACATCTGAGGGAAAATTAGTGGCCTGGGGTAACAGTTGCTCTGGAAAGGACCGGATTCCGCCTAGCCTGGAAAAAGTTTCACTCATCGCTGCAGGGGATAGCCATTTTGCAACTGTCGCGATGGTGAGTCCAGCACTGTCAGCAGAACAAAATTACGATGGTGCGACGCTGTGTTGGCCCAACATGCGTTTGAGGTATGTACTTGAGCAGGCGTCGTCGCTTACCAAGACGAACTGGCTTACCATCACAAACCTCTCGCCGCAGTATCTGCCGGTTTCAGGGAGTGTGGGTTTTTTCAGGCTCCGGGTGCCGTAGAGCATAGAAGTCGAAAAGCTCCCGCCACTTGTTTGGACTGTAATTGTGTTTTATTACCCCCCCCTTTCCCGAGCCCGCCGCCGCGCCAGTATGTGAGCGGTGAGACGCACCGCTACCTGGGGCGGCAATACCGGCTGAAGGTGGTGGAAGCCGGGGCGGCAGAGGTGAAAATGCGGGGCCGATTCATCTGGGTACAACTACCGCAGAAGGGGGACACGGCGCAGCGGGGTGTGGCTGAACCCGGAGCTGGTGAAGACACCGGCGGCTTGCATGGACTATGCGGTCACCCACGAGTTATGCCATGCGGTGCATGGCCAATGGAAAAGGCCGCCCAAGCGGTGGAGTCACCCAGCGCCCAGGCAGCCTAAGTCCCCTACGGCCTCACCGCCGCCTTGATCGCCGCACCCACCAGTGATTACCGGCGGGGATGATAAAGATCCAAAGCCAACCTCACTTCCGGCGGCGGTACTGCCAGAGCATTCCCAGCCCGCCCAGAGCGGCCAAGGCCAGCGGCGAGGGCTCCGGTACAGCCGAAACGGAGACCTGCATGAGAAAACATTCATTAGAATAGGGATAGATACCATCATGGTACAGGGTGTGGTTAGCTGCCACACCCGTGCCATCAAAACCTGACGTCGATCCCCAAAAAATATAGCCATCGTTTGTGGTCGAGATTGTGATCCAATACTTGGTACTTGCTGCCAGTGTCGGTTGGTTGAGAGCCAAACTGACGTCGTATAGGTTGAAGGCGCTGTTATGGGTGAGCGAGCCCGTCGCGATCGTTCCCAGCAAGGCTCCGGGGGCACCTGAGTTATCCGAGAAAAGCTGAGCTGTGTAGGTGGCGACTGAAAAGGCTTCGTAGTAGAAATTTAGCTTAAGGCCACTGATCACGCCCGCTTCGCTGTCGCTCGTGAACAACTGGGAAGCGGAACCGAATGAACTGATCTCCCAATCATCATCTTGGTTGTTGCCTGTGCTGTCAAAGACGACGGCGGCGTTCGCAGAGAAGGTGAAGAGCGTCGGCGCGAGCATTAGTGCCGCCGACCATGGTTTTAATGTTTTAAATTTTAGTTTCATATATAATACATCGGTTTATGTTTGTGCCACCCGCACCACCACCCCCGACTTAAAAATAGCAGGAGTTGAGTTTTACCTCCTGTCTCCGGACTGGCGGTGATGCGGTTCTAAACCAGTCGTTTCATGCTCACAACTAGCTTTACTTCTTGCTAACCAGCTCGGGCTGGCACCCCTGTCCTGCTTACTGGGAAAAACCATTTTCTGGCGTTCCTCGGTGTGTCCGGAAATCTTGCCGAAAGACCCGCATCGGGGAAACTTCTGGGCCCCGGACTGCGCCGCTGCGCCGAGTTATTCGGCACATCTTCACTGTCCCGCTATTCTAGGAGCCAAGCTACGCAGCCACACTAATGCAGCCAGCGCGGATGACAATAGCTAAAACTAACTAAAAACTACCTTTTATAAGGTAGTCTCAAGAGAGGCGGGCGGCGAAAATAAACGATAATAATGACCGTAAACTCCTGCCCCCAACCTTCTATTTTCTTCGGTCTGGTTTTTCTGCAAAAGGAATTGGATTCCAATCTTTTTGCCAGCTAATTTTTTTGCCATGTCCGGTCCCATTTTCCTGCAAAAGTTCTTTCAGCGTTCGCGCCGTTACGGCCTCACCGCCGCTTTGACCGCCGCGCCCACCACCGATTCCACCAGGGCATTCAGGTTGGTCCGGGCGTTGGCTTCGAGTTCGAGGTTCCCGACGCTGTCCCCCTGGGTCTTGTCGGTCTGGCTGGCCTTCCAGCTTGCCAGACTCGACTTGCCCGCAAAGAACGTCGAGGCCGTGGCGTGCGTGGTGATCTCCCTGGCTGGCTGTCCCTCTTCATAGCTCAAATCCGTTTGCGTGGTGCTGAATCGCGCGCACCCAGCCGCCAGCATCAGCGCCGCAGCCTCCATTATTCCAATCATTCGTTTCATGCTTCTGCCTTTCGTTTCTGTTTTGCCATCAACTAACAACTTTAACTAAAGAAGATATGAGCCAGGGAGTTGGTGTGGCAGGAATCTGGAATATGAACAAACCCCGCCGAGAGAAAAACGAACCATACTATGAATGAACCCGTTACGAACGGTATGAGGACGTGGACCCGATGCCCGATTACGAGAATGTTATCAGTTCAGTTATTAGTGACTTTGCTGTCTCACACCCCGCTTGACTTTCATTCAGAATGTTTCACTCTCAAGTTAAAATTCTGAATGAAAAACGAAATACAATAAACAAGATGAATAAGCGAATCGTGACTGCCGTGGTGTGGTTGGGCCTTTTTGCGGGAAGTGGGTATATTCATGCGGAAAGTGCAAGGTCCAAGGATTTGTTTGATTACGATTGGCGATTTGCCAGCGGCGATGTGGCGGGTGCGGAGGCACCTGCGTTTGACGACGCGGCGTGGCGGCGAGTGGACCTGCCGCATGATTTCAGCATCGAAGGCCCCTTTACTGCCAAAGATATCAAGGGCGCACCCATGAATGGCTATCGTCCCCTTGGAATCGGCTGGTACCGCAAGTCCTTTGTCACCCCGCCCAATCTGGCGGGCCGCCGGATGTGGCTGGAGTTTGAGGGTGTGTATTGTGTCGCCAAGGTCTGGGTCAACGGCCAACTGCTCACCGAGCATCGCAATGGTTACCTGGGCTTCGCCTGCGATCTGACGCCCTTCCTCAACCCTGCGGGACAGCCGAATATTCTGGCGGTGTCGGCTGATAACAGAGCGCCCGACACCTCCCGTTGGTACACCGGAGGCGGCATCTATCGGCATGTCTGGCAGATGGTGTCGGGAGACGTCCATGTGGCACGCTACGGCACGTATGTGACCACGCCGAAGATCACGGATGCCGAGGCGCGGGTGGACGCACAGACTGAGGTTTGGAATGAGAGTGGCGCGGATATGCCAGTTGTATTGACCAGCGAGGTCTTGGATCCGTCAGGCAAGGCTGTCGCAAGCGCGAAGACCGAACTATCCGCACCCAAAGGCGGCCGAGTTGTCTTCAATCAGCAGTTCGCCGTTCCACAACCGCAGCGGTGGGATTTGGAGACGCCGCGCCTGTATCGGTTGGTTTCGCGCGTGCGTTCCGGCGGCCAAGAGACCGATG
This sequence comes from Verrucomicrobiota bacterium, assembly GCA_037139415.1. Classification (NCBI taxonomy): domain Bacteria; kingdom Pseudomonadati; phylum Verrucomicrobiota; species Verrucomicrobiota bacterium. The sequence goes on from JBAXGN010000013.1 coordinate 5,649, forward strand.
TCTATGCAACCACGTTCGGCATTCGTGAAATCCGCATCACGCCAGATGGGTTTTTCCTGAACGGTCGGCGGCAGTTTCTCAAAGGGTTCTGCATCCACCACGACAACGGTTGTCTGGGCGCGTCCGCGTTCGACCGCGCGATTGAGCGTCGTTTGGAAATCATAAAGGAAATCGGCTGCAATGCCGTGCGGCTTAGCCACAATCCGCACGCCACCGCGATGCTTGACTTCTGCGACCGCATGGGACTGCTCGTGTATGACGAGGCCTTCGACAAGTGGAACGATCAGTTTTACGCCGGCAGTGGGCTCTGGGGGAAGTTCTGGGAAAAGGATCTAACCGACTTCGTGCGGCGCGACCGCAATCATCCAAGCGTCTTCATCTGGAGCGTCGGCAATGAGGTGTGGGACGGCATGAAGGCTCCGGACTATGGCGTGAATCAGCTCAAGGCGATGATGGAAGTGGTCCACAAACTCGAACCGTCGCGTCCGGTCACCACGGCGCTCTTTCCCATGCGCAAAGATGGTGGACGCTCCACCACCAAGGATCATCCGAACTGGCAGAGCTACCCGCCGCACCAAATGGGGCTGGTCATGGACGTGATGAGCGCCAACTACATGGAGAACTTCTTCACCCGCGACCGCTTGCAGTACCCGGAACTCCGTTACATCGCCAGCGAGAGCAGCTCCAAAGAAGGTGGACGCCCGGCCTGGAACAGTCTGGATCGCGACCACGCTGTCGGCCTGTTTTACTGGGGCGGCATCAACTACCTCGGCGAGGCAAACAAATGGCCCAGCAAAGGCTGGACGGCAGGATTCGTTGATCGGACGGGATTCCGCCGACCGGCGAGTTGGGACGTGCAGAGTTACTTCAGCGGCAAACCGATGGTGCACATCATGGTTCTGGACAATCGTCCCCAAGCCAGTATCATCTGGAACGAGGTCAAGACGGTTCAAAATCAATCACAGTCACATTGGAACCTGGCTGGGCAGGCTGATGTTCGTGTGGAGGTGTTTAGCAACTGCGAGGAAATAGAACTTTTTCTCAACGGCAGGAGTCTCGGTGTCAAACTTCGCGTCGGCGAACCAGGCGTGGGGCCGCGTTTGACGTGGGATGTGCCGTTTGCACCGGGAGCGTTGTTGGCCGTGGCCCGAAATGGCGGGAAGGAAGTGGCGCGGCATGAAATCAAGACCGCAGGCGCGCCCAAGGCATTGCGGCTGACGCCGGATCGCGCGGAACTGCGGGACGACGGGCAAGACTTGTCGCACATTACAGTCGAGATCGTGGACGCGCAAGGGGTTGTGGTGCCGGACGCGAAACAGCGCATCATCTTCAAGGTTTCAGGTGCGGGTACAAACGCGGGCGTGGACAACGACGACCCGACCACCGAAGAGTTCTTCCAAGGCGATCAGCGTACGGCCTTCGGTGGCCGCGCCCTGTTGGTGGTGCGCAGCAAGCGCCAACCGGGCGAAATTGCCGTGGAAGCAACGGCTGAAGGACTGGAATCGGCGAACCTCAAACTACAAACAAAAACAGTTATTCGGACCAACTAAACAATACAGTTCAGACATTAACATAGATCGACTTTTTTAGAAAAAGTTACTGATAGGACTTTCCTTTTTGGCACATTGGATGCTTTCACTTGTCGCGTTGCGGTAAGCGATTGTGCTCGATGAAGGCGCGGAGTTCCTTTTGAAACCCCGGGTGTTGAGCTACCCAAAGTGGTTCTTGGTAGAGCCAAGGTTTGGGCGCAGGTGCCAGGCGTAGAGGTTGCTGAGAATAAACGCCACAGCCACGTAGAGGGCGAGCAGGCCGGACCGGTAGAGGTGACGCAATTCGCGGGCCGGGAACGCGGGCAGCACGGCCCAGATGAGACTGCCTGCAAAGGCGACAATTACCCACATTTGCACGAGATGAACGGGATGGACAGGATTGAATAAATCCGAAGCGCGAAAATGGAAATCTGAAGGAACTTTTGCAGAAAAAGGGGGGCGGACATGGCAGAAATATTATCTGGCAAAAAAATTGGGGACAAATTCATTTTTGCAGAAATATGAACGGGCAGAAATATGAAGAACGGAAAAGCAGAAATCGAAAGACAGGATGAACGGGATGGCCAGGATTGAATAAGACCGGAGCGCGAAAACGGAAATCAGAAGGAACTTTTGCAGAAAAATTTGACTGAAGAAGATAGGAGCTTGGGAGCCAGGGAGTTGGGGTGGCAGGAATCTGGAATCTGAACACCCCGGCTAGAGAAAAACGAACCTCCTTCGGTCGGGGCATAAACTGGAATGGTTATCATGGTCCCCATTTTTTGGTTCCTGGAGGTCGAACTTTCAAGTCATTGTTTTAATGCCCCCTTTTCCGTTATCATTCCGCATCTCGCAGTAGCAGGAGATTGCTACCGGCAATTGAAGCTCATGAAGCTGAGCGATGATGGATTCTGATATTTCAAAATTACACTGTTCATCATAGATGACGTCAATTCTTAAGGTAACAATTTCAGCGCCAAATTTTTTCCAAACCGGCAAGCATTGATGCACTCTGTTTAAAAAACCAAGCGCGCGAATTTCCAAGCTTTCATTGTCGGTTTCACATTCAAATGCTCCAAAACCAAATGGTTGAGGCTTTCCTATGTAGCGTCCGCAACGCCCATGTTCACCAGCCTCATTTTTTTCTACGAACACGATGCCAAGTTCTTTTTCAGCCTCAGTAGGCCGGAAATTGTCACCTTGTAATGCGCATGTGAAAATAATTTTCATAGGGGGGCTACGGGACAAATAATGATGGAGATAATCCAGTTGGAATCACAATCCCATTGGGACATTGAAGTACAAGATTTCCATTCGGATCAATAGCCATGTTAGGATTCGTGCATCCAGCTTTCTTAAGTTCTTTGCTAAACTGTTTCAGTACCTGGTTCTTAATTGCGTGAATATTTTTGCCCCAATATTTTTGAAGCTGATTTTGGGTGAGTCTGACACACTGTTTTGCCGCTGCTTTCAACGCTTGCTGCCTTGCAATGTTAGCCAAAGCAGCGCGCCCCATAGCAGTCTGTGCTGGCGACAGAATGCCTTCATAAGCGGTTAGTATCGTTTCGATCTGAACCGCATCTCCTGCTGCGATAGCCGTAGTAAGTTCAACTCCCGGTTCTTCTCCGAATGGATCAAGCCAATATACCGGATTATTCCGAACAAACTGGTAAAAATTAAGTCCTCCCTCTTCTTCGATAGGATCGTGGTTTAGCCATCGTTGCAATTCGGGATGATAAAACCGGTAACCATAATAACTTAATCCGGCGGTGCGATCACGTTCCTTGGAAGAGAACTTGAAGCGGCAAAGGTCCAGACCTGTCTGGGAGCGGATTGCGCCAAAGGGCGCGTAATCCAGTTCGAGCACTGTGGCCACCGTCCCGCCATCACTGCGTAGTGTGACAACATCCCCGCGATGATTGTTATGTGCGTAAAATGTACCGTTGGTCGTGGCACTCGCAGCATGGTGTGTCACCGCCACCAGCGTGCCAACGTCCCCAGCCAAGCCCACCCCACGGGTGAAGGTCTCGATCACCTGGCCGTTATCATTCAAAACGGCAATGATCTGCAAACCATCATACACATACATGCACTTATTGGTCACGCCGCCCCCCACTTCCAGTTTGGCCACCCGCCGCGACAACGCATCATACCAGTTTTGAAGCACCACCACGCCGTTGCTACTGACCCTTATCAGCCGGTCGGCCCAATCCCATTCATACTGCCAATTCACTACTCCGGTGTTCCAATTGGTCAAGGCCCCGTTGCCATCATGCCGGAAGTCTTCCACGCTTTGCTTGAAAACTGTGTTGGTCAACCGGCTTTGGTTCCCCGACACATCTGTCACCGTCACCACCAACTGGTTGGTGCCGGCTTCCAGCGGCACAAAGTTCAACACAAAAGTGCCGTCATTGGTGCTCACGCGCGCCCGCACCGCGCGACATTCGGCATAGGTTTGATACCATTTGTTGCTGCGCGGGCCGGGCGATACGGAACCGCTCACAGTGACCGAGTTGGTGGTGCTGGTGGAGGTGCAGACCAGTTCGTTATCCGAGTTATAAACCCGCCGCAACTGCCCTGGCGAACCGGTCCAGTTGCCCGCCTCGTCATATTCCCAGGCATTCGTCAGGACGCCCGTGATTACCTCATTGGTCAACTGGTTGGCAGCATCATAACTGTACTGGCTGACCTGGGTGCCGTTGGTGATGGCCAGGATTTGCCCGCTAGCATCCATCTGGTAGCCATACCTTTTGACTTCAGCAGTGCCGTTGCTGATAGTCAAGGACCGCAAGCGGTTTTCCAAGTCATACTCGTAATGCACTTGGTCCCCGTTGCCATAAAGCTTGTCCGTCAAGCCTTGCCCCGGCGCGTACCGATACCCGGCCTGGGCGGCCTGGACTCCATTGGTGCGCTGGATGACATTGGTCAGTTGATTCACGGGGTTGTAACGGTACTCGGTTTGCAGGCTGCCTGTAAAGCTCTGCAAGCCGGTAAGCTGGCGGTTGGTGACATTCCCCACGGCGTCAAACTGGTAATCCAGTTGATACTGCACGGCAGCAAAGCCGGGGATGTTGGTGAGGGTGCAGACCATGGACGTGGCCCGGTTCAAGGCATCATTGGTGAACTGGAACACGGAGTATTCACTGGCCACATAGACTGGCTGTCCCAGCATGGTGTAGCCCAGTTCCATGACCGTCTGGTTGCCAACGCTGACGGTGGCAAGACCGCCGAGCAGGTTGTAATCCAAACTGACCACCTGGCCATTGCCATTGGTCATGCGGGTCAGTTGGCCCCGGAATGAATACCCGTAGCCGGTGGTTTTGCCCAGCGGCGTAATCACCTGGCGCAATTGGGTCAGCCCGTTGGTCGGGGCATACTCGAACTGCTTCACCCGCGCCTGGCCCCCAACGTGGGTGATCAACTCGGATACTTGCTGCGCGCCATTATAATGAAACTCGGTGATCCGGTTCAGGGGATCGGTGACCTGCGATACCCGGCCCTCGACATCGTGAAGCAGATAGGTTGTCTGTCCAATCCGGTTGCGGATCAGTTCCGGTCCGCAACAGCCGTACTGGACATAGTTGCTGGTGGCATCGGGGAACACGGTGCTGGTGACGCGGTCCAGATCGTCACGGGTAAAGTTCAAGACCAGGCCCGTGTTTTGATTGGTGACGGACATCAGCCGGCCAATGGCGTCATGTTTTTTGCCAAGGCGGCTGCCATCGGGGGCGATGGATTCGAGTTCGTAGCCGCTGGGACCGTACACCCAGGCATTAGAACGCCCCAAGGCATCGGTGACGTTGGTCAACTGACCGCTGCCACTATATGCGAGGGTGGTGACCTGGTTCAACGCGTTGGTGACGGCTACCAATTGGTCCGCCTCATCGTAGCCCAAGTTAAGCGTTTGCCCCAAGGAGTTGGTGGTGGCGAGCAGGTTGTCGTGGGCGTCGTAGGCGTTGGTGACCGCTGAAACCAGCACCAAGCCGGTTTCCGGAATATTGGTATAAACCAGGGTGCGCAACACATTATGGTGGGTATCGTAAACATGGTGAACTTGCAGGTTGGTCTGGCTGGTCGTCCAATCGAAGACCGCAGGCAAGACATCCAGCGCATACGCCACGGAAGTCAGGTTCATTTCCGCGTCGTAATCCGCTTCTGCCCACGGGTTGGCATAGTAGCCAGTACGCGCCGAGCCATTGACCCCGGCAAAGTAGAGCAGGTCGCCGCCCCGGTCGCCGCCCACGGTTTTCTTGGCAAAATACCAATCATTGCCGCCGGGATCTTTTATGCCGATGGGGCCTTCCTCCGTGCTGGCGTGATAATAATACTCATGGACATGGCCGGAAGGGTCGGTGATGTTCATCAGAAATGCATCACCGAGCCATTCGGTGTTGGTGGTGTTGAGCATGGGGTAGGTGAAGGTGAGGGACTGGCCGTTGGGATAGGTGACACTCGCGGGCCAGAGATTGGTATTATAGGCAATGGTGGTGGTGAGCCCGCCCATGTCCGTAAGACTGGTCAGGGTGGATTGGGCATCGTACGCGAACCGGGCGGAACGGCCCAGCAACGGTGTTATTGGTGACCAACCCCGCCTCACTATACGCCAGCGCCAACGACCGGCCCACGGCATCCACCAAGTTGGTCAGCCGCCAGGCAGCACCGCCGCCGTATTGCAGGGTGACGGCCTGGCCGTAACGATCCTCGATGCGTTCGAGGCGCTGGCCCAGATCGGTGCCGGTCTGGAAATACCAGCGCTCCTGGTTGCCATGAAATTCAAGGACAAAGTAATTATTGGTACGGTATAGTCGGTTCTGGTTCCAGACATCGAACGGCTCGTAGGTATTGTTGGTGGGGGTGAAGATTTGGACGAAACCGCCCGGCAGGTTGATCCAGACATTGCTTTCCGGGGTTTCGGTGAGGTAGCTGGCGAAGTTGAACTGCCATTTGGGACCAAAGGCGTAATAATTGACGTTGCTATACGTGGCCATGCGGGCGGTGGCGACGCGGTTATAGGCCAGTTGCACTTCGAGGGCCGGCCCCACTGCCGGGGGATACCAGATGGGGCTGTCGAACAGCACCAGGTTGGCGTAGCTGGGATCAATCTGATACGCGGGAGCCCCGACCCCAACATTTAGCCAGCGACGACCGCCACCACCACCGCACGCGGGACAGCCCGGTCCGGGGCCGCTGCCACCAAACATGCCGCCGAAGTTGCCGCCGAAACTCCCGCCCGAACCACCCGCCCCGCCGCAACCAAAATTGCCAGGACCGTTTGGGGGATGCGGATCGGGCGGCGGCGCGCCGCAGCAACCGCCGCGCAACGCCCCGGCTGCGGCGTCACTCAACGTCCGCCCGGCCACCCGTTGACCCGGCACCGACAGCACCAGACCGGACCAGCGGTACAGGAATTGACCCAGCGTCCAGCGCATCCGCCCGTCATCCGGATCGAGCAGCTCCACCAAGTTGTCCGAAACCCGTTCCACCACCACAAAGTGGCCGGTTCGTTTGGGCTCTTTCGCCGACTTTGGGCGGGACAACACCGCGAAGGCGCGCGGGGCGGGCGGCGGTTTGAGATACACCAGCAACGGGTGGCCGGGGCGCGCCTGGCGGCGCAGTTCCGCCAGCGTCACTTCCAGGACCTGGCCCCCGCCCAACCGGGCCAGTTCCCTGGCGGAATAACCGTCGGGATGTTCCGCCGGGCGCTTGGCCCACTCATACCGGGCATACACTTTCGCCAGGGGAACGTTGCGCAGGGAGTCCCCCGCCGCGTTTTGCGAGGCGAGCGTGAGCGCGAGGGCTTTGGTGCCGCACCGACGGTTGGCATCCTCGGCCAGCAACGCCTGCTGGTACACGCGGGTGTAGTTTTCGAGGAACTGCCGTTCCTGCCAGTTGTCGGCGGTCTCGGCCAAATGCCGCAACACGTCCCGCGCCGCCTCCAGACGGCCCGTGCGCGCATAAATATCCGGCAGGTAATGCAGCACTTTGCGGCGCAGTTCCACCGCGCCCGGATGCCGCTGCAACAGCGAGAGAAACCGTTCCTCCGCCGCGTCAAACTGCCCGCGATATTTGAGATAGCAGGCTTCGTGCAGTTCGGCTTCCGCCGCCCACGGGCTCTCGGGATGGTTCTGCCAGAGGCGGCGAAACGCCGCCACCGCGTCATCCCATTGGTGGCGGTTCCACAGCTCCATGGCCTCGCCCATCGCACGGTTATGCGCGGCGGTGAAATTGGTGCCCAGCGCCAACAGCATCCCGCCCCGCTCGCCCGCCTCGCGGATGGCCTCGACGCTGTAACCCCGTGCCGAGGGGGCCACCACATGCTGGCCCACCGGCTGGGCCGACCGGGCAGACTGGCCCCAGCCACTTCCCGCGCAGGCAACCATGACAATCAAGATTTTGGTCTTCATAAATTATTCAAACCAGCGAGGTGCCGATCGGTCAATCTCCCCACACCGCATAAAAATTGTAAAGCTTGTCGGCCAGGCCCAGCCCCGGCGCGTAGAGACACTGCAAGTCGGCAATCTGGCGATTCAGCAAGGGCATAAACTGGAATGGTTATCATTGTCCCCAGTGTTTGGTTCTTGGCTGGCGAGTTTTTAAGTCATTGGTCTAGTTTGACTCTTTCTTTTCCGGCATTAAAGGATAACCATCAGGTTGTGGAAATAGTTTCTGATTTTTTTTAAAAGGCTTTTCTTTCAAACAAATAGTATAATAATTATTTATAGTGAAATACAATATGGAATTAGGTGTGTACTGTGGAGGTATTGGTTTTATTTTGTAGTAATTAGTAGTTTTAGAATTAGCTATTGAAAAACCTGCAACATCATCCGCTAGTGGAAATTTTTTTGAAGTGTTTGTTTCTATTCGAATTACTTTAGCACCGCAACTTACTACAATGGTGTCACCTGTGTCGTTATACAAAGAAACACAAGGCATAGGCGTACATGCTATAAAAATACAAATGCAAAAAATATAGAAGCGCCATTTCATAAAGCCTAGCATTACGGCCATGGATTTGGTGGGTTTGAATTTGGCCCTATTTCGAGCCAATTTCTTTCGTTATAGGTTCCGGAGAGAATTTCGGAATAAGTGATGGCAGATAAATGCAAAGGAAAATACAACGGACCTAACACCTGACCCTGGTAAGTATGTTGTTTTTCATGCCACCCAACTGGCAGCCCATTATATCTATTTGTGTTTGACGGACCAAATCCTTTAGGATAGCAGACGACGTTACCGTACGTTGTAGCGTATCGACCTTGCATAAAGTGGTTTGTAAACTGAATAGAGTTATTTGCAAAACTTACTTTCGCCCCAAAAGGAAGTGCAATGCCACCCCACAGTACACCTACAGCAGTATTAGGCAAATTCCATATTTTCCCAAAAAAACCACCAATTGCATTACCCACTGCTGTGCCATCAAAACCCAAATAATCAACGTAACAAATAGGATTATTGTTGCAAAAATAATACAAATTCAAACTTCCATTTTCTCCAATCGGATCCCGATTCACCCATCTCTGCAACTCGGGATGATAAAACCGGAAGCCGTAATAATAAAGTCCCACACTTGCCTCACGTTCCTTGGAAGAGAACTTGAAGCGGCAAAGGTCCAAGCCCGTTTGAGAACGGATTGCGCCGAACGGCGCATAATCTAATTCGAGCACCGTGGCCACCGTGCCGCCATCACTGCGCAACGTGACAACATCCCCGCGATGATTGTTATGCGCGTAAAATGTACCGTTGGTCGTGGTACTGGCAGCATGGTGTGTCACCGCCACCAGCGTGCCAATATCCCCGGCCAGTCCCACCCCGCGTGTGAAGGTCTCGATCACCTGGCCGTTATCATTCAACACGGCAATGATCTGCAAGCCATCATACAAGTACATGCATTTGTTCGTTATGCCTCCGCCCACTTCCAGTTTGGCAATACGCCGCGACATGGCATCGTACCAGTTTTGAAGCACCACCACGCCGTTGCTACTGACCCTTATCAGCCGGTCGGCCCAATCCCATTCATACTGCCAATTCACTACTCCGGTGTTCCAATTGGTCAAGGCCCCGTTGCCATCATGCCGGAAGTCTTCCACGCTTTGCTTGAAAACTGTGTTGGTCAACCGGCTTTGGTTCCCCGACACATCTGTCACCGTCACCACCAACTGGTTGGTGCCGGCTTCCAGCGGCACAAAGTTCAACACAAAAGTGCCGTCATTGGTGCTCACGCGCGCCCGCACCGCGCGACATTCGGCATAGGTTTGATACCATTTGTTGCTGCGCGGGCCGGGCGATACGGAACCGCTCACAGTGACCGAGTTGGTGGTGCTGGTGGAGGTGCAGACCAGTTCGTTATCCGAGTTATAAACCCGCCGCAACTGCCCTGGCGAACCGGTCCAGTTGCCCGCCTCGTCATATTCCCAGGCATTCGTCAGGACGCCCGTGATTACCTCATTGGTCAACTGGTTGGCAGCATCATAACTGTACTGGCTGACCTGGGTGCCGTTGGTGATGGCCAGGATTTGCCCGCTAGCATCCATCTGGTAGCCATACCTTTTGACTTCAGCAGTGCCGTTGCTGATAGTCAAGGACCGCAAGCGGTTTTCCAAGTCATACTCGTAATGCACTTGGTCCCCGTTGCCATAAAGCTTGTCCGTCAAGCCTTGCCCCGGCGCGTACCGATACCCGGCCTGGGCGGCCTGGACTCCATTGGTGCGCTGGATGACATTGGTCAGTTGATTCACGGGGTTGTAACGGTACTCGGTTTGCAGGCTGCCTGTAAAGCTCTGCAAGCCGGTAAGCTGGCGGTTGGTGACATTCCCCACGGCGTCAAACTGGTAATCCAGTTGATACTGCACGGCAGCAAAGCCGGGGATGTTGGTGAGGGTGCAGACCATGGACGTGGCCCGGTTCAAGGCATCATTGGTGAACTGGAACACGGAGTATTCACTGGCCACATAGACTGGCTGTCCCAGCATGGTGTAGCCCAGTTCCATGACCGTCTGGTTGCCAACGCTGACGGTGGCAAGACCGCCGAGCAGGTTGTAATCCAAACTGACCACCTGGCCATTGCCATTGGTCATGCGGGTCAGTTGGCCCCGGAATGAATACCCGTAGCCGGTGGTTTTGCCCAGCGGCGTAATCACCTGGCGCAATTGGGTCAGCCCGTTGGTCGGGGCATACTCGAACTGCTTCACCCGCGCCTGGCCCCCAACGTGGGTGATCAACTCGGATACTTGCTGCGCGCCATTATAATGAAACTCGGTGATCCGGTTCAGGGGATCGGTGACCTGCGATACCCGGCCCTCGACATCGTGAAGCAGATAGGTTGTCTGTCCAATCCGGTTGCGGATCAGTTCCGGTCCGCAACAGCCGTACTGGACATAGTTGCTGGTGGCATCGGGGAACACGGTGCTGGTGACGCGGTCCAGATCGTCACGGGTAAAGTTCAAGACCAGGCCCGTGTTTTGATTGGTGACGGACATCAGCCGGCCAATGGCGTCATGTTTTTTGCCAAGGCGGCTGCCATCGGGGGCGATGGATTCGAGTTCGTAGCCGCTGGGACCGTACACCCAGGCATTAGAACGCCCCAAGGCATCGGTGACGTTGGTCAACTGACCGCTGCCACTATATGCGAGGGTGGTGACCTGGTTCAACGCGTTGGTGACGGCTACCAATTGGTCCGCCTCATCGTAGCCCAAGTTAAGCGTTTGCCCCAAGGAGTTGGTGGTGGCGAGCAGGTTGTCGTGGGCGTCGTAGGCGTTGGTGACCGCTGAAACCAGCACCAAGCCGGTTTCCGGAATATTGGTATAAACCAGGGTGCGCAACACATTATGGTGGGTATCGTAAACATGGTGAACTTGCAGGTTGGTCTGGCTGGTCGTCCAATCGAAGACCGCAGGCAAGACATCCAGCGCATACGCCACGGAAGTCAGGTTCATTTCCGCGTCGTAATCCGCTTCTGCCCACGGGTTGGCATAGTAGCCAGTACGCGCCGAGCCATTGACCCCGGCAAAGTAGAGCAGGTCGCCGCCCCGGTCGCCGCCCACGGTTTTCTTGGCAAAATACCAATCATTGCCGCCGGGATCTTTTATGCCGATGGGGCCTTCCTCCGTGCTGGCGTGATAATAATACTCATGGACATGGCCGGAAGGGTCGGTGATGTTCATCAGAAATGCATCACCGAGCCATTCGGTGTTGGTGGTGTTGAGCATGGGGTAGGTGAAGGTGAGGGACTGGCCGTTGGGATAGGTGACACTCGCGGGCCAGAGATTGGTATTATAGGCAATGGTGGTGGTGAGCCCGCCCATGTCCGTAAGACTGGTCAGGGTGGATTGGGCATCGTACGCGAACCGGGCGGAACGGCCCAGCAACGGTGTTATTGGTGACCAACCCCGCCTCACTATACGCCAGCGCCAACGACCGGCCCACGGCATCCACCAAGTTGGTCAGCCGCCAGGCAGCACCGCCGCCGTATTGCAGGGTGACGGCCTGGCCGTAACGATCCTCGATGCGTTCGAGGCGCTGGCCCAGATCGGTGCCGGTCTGGAAATACCAGCGCTCCTGGTTGCCATGAAATTCAAGGACAAAGTAATTATTGGTACGGTATAGTCGGTTCTGGTTCCAGACATCGAACGGCTCGTAGGTATTGTTGGTGGGGGTGAAGATTTGGACGAAACCGCCCGGCAGGTTGATCCAGACATTGCTTTCCGGGGTTTCGGTGAGGTAGCTGGCGAAGTTGAACTGCCATTTGGGACCAAAGGCGTAATAATTGACGTTGCTATACGTGGCCATGCGGGCGGTGGCGACGCGGTTATAGGCCAGTTGCACTTCGAGGGCCGGCCCCACTGCCGGGGGATACCAGATGGGGCTGTCGAACAGCACCAGGTTGGCGTAGCTGGGATCAATCTGATACGCGGGAGCCCCGACCCCAACATTTAGCCAGCGACGACCGCCACCACCACCGCACGCGGGACAGCCCGGTCCGGGGCCGCTGCCACCAAACATGCCGCCGAAGTTGCCGCCGAAACTCCCGCCCGAACCACCCGCCCCGCCGCAACCAAAATTGCCAGGACCGTTTGGGGGATGCGGATCGGGCGGCGGCGCGCCGCAGCAACCGCCGCGCAACGCCCCGGCTGCGGCGTCACTCAACGTCCGCCCGGCCACCCGTTGACCCGGCACCGACAGCACCAGACCGGACCAGCGGTACAGGAATTGACCCAGCGTCCAGCGCATCCGCCCGTCATCCGGATCGAGCAGCTCCACCAAGTTGTCCGAAACCCGTTCCACCACCACAAAGTGGCCGGTTCGTTTGGGCTCTTTCGCCGACTTTGGGCGGGACAACACCGCGAAGGCGCGCGGGGCGGGCGGCGGTTTGAGATACACCAGCAACGGGTGGCCGGGGCGCGCCTGGCGGCGCAGTTCCGCCAGCGTCACTTCCAGGACCTGGCCCCCGCCCAACCGGGCCAGTTCCCTGGCGGAATAACCGTCGGGATGTTCCGCCGGGCGCTTGGCCCACTCATACCGGGCATACACTTTCGCCAGGGGAACGTTGCGCAGGGAGTCCCCCGCCGCGTTTTGCGAGGCGAGCGTGAGCGCGAGGGCTTTGGTGCCGCACCGACGGTTGGCATCCTCGGCCAGCAACGCCTGCTGGTACACGCGGGTGTAGTTTTCGAGGAACTGCCGTTCCTGCCAGTTGTCGGCGGTCTCGGCCAAATGCCGCAACACGTCCCGCGCCGCCTCCAGACGGCCCGTGCGCGCATAAATATCCGGCAGGTAATGCAGCACTTTGCGGCGCAGTTCCACCGCGCCCGGATGCCGCTGCAACAGCGAGAGAAACCGTTCCTCCGCCGCGTCAAACTGCCCGCGATATTTGAGATAGCAGGCTTCGTGCAGTTCGGCTTCCGCCGCCCACGGGCTCTCGGGATGGTTCTGCCAGAGGCGGCGAAACGCCGCCACCGCGTCATCCCATTGGTGGCGGTTCCACAGCTCCATGGCCTCGCCCATCGCACGGTTATGCGCGGCGGTGAAATTGGTGCCCAGCGCCAACAGCATCCCGCCCCGCTCGCCCGCCTCGCGGATGGCCTCGACGCTGTAACCCCGTGCCGAGGGGGCCACCACATGCTGGCCCACCGGCTGGGCCGACCGGGCAGACTGGCCCCAGCCACTCCCCGTGCAAGCAACCATGACAATCAAAATGCTCGTTTTCATAAAACCAAGGAGGGTCTGGGTTTAATATACGGTGCCGGGGGTCGGGCTGTTTAAAACAAATTCCGGCAGGGTGGTATCCGGCACCATGGGATACGCGTCCACGCAATTGGGCAAGCCATCATTGTCATAGTCCTTGAGACCATCGGGAATGCCGGTAGATTTGGTATCCGTGTTGCAAGGGTCAAGTCCCAGCATCACCTCCAAGACATCGGGCAGCCCATCGCCATCGGTATCCCACTGTGCCAGGGCTTGGGCCGAGAGCGGGTAATTCAGGGTTACCAACTCATCCAGCACACCTTGCGGACTGTTGCCTCCGGCGGCATCAGCCCCCAGCCGAAAGCCGCCGGCCCGCACACTGGCCGGGGGCCAGAAAGGCACGCCGTTGCTACTGGCCGCCAACGCGCCGTTGGTATAGATCGCCGAACTGTTGGCATCATAGGTAAGTGCGATTTGAACCCAATTGGTGAGTGCAAACGTGATGGGGGCATCCACCACCACCTGGCTTTGCCCGTTGGATTGCACCAGCAGGAACAGGTTGGTGCCTTCCGGTCCGAGCGCAAGCTGCCAGTTGCCAATTTCGGCGGTGTTCGTGTAGGTGCCCACTTCAATCAGGCGACCCTGGGTTTGCGGTCCGACGCCGTCCAGATTAGTGCTGGCCCAAAATGGTTTGAACCAGAACAGGAACGTGCCCCGGCGGCAGTTCAGATTGGGCACGGCTTGGCTGCGGTATTCCGAGTATGCCAGGTAGCTCGCACCATTCACGGCCCCGGTCAGGATGGCACCCCAGCCGCCGACCCCGCTATCAATCGTCACCGCGTTGTTGGTGAGCGGATACTGGCCCTGCTCGCCAACAAAATCATAGGTATCAAACTTCCACCGGCCCATCAGCACATTATGGACGCTATTGGCATCGGCTGGATCGGTGCCATCGGCCACTTCCTGACCATCATTAACGCCATCGTAATCGGTATCAGGATTTAACGGGTCCGTCCCATGCGCCACTTCCCACACGTCAGTCGCACCATCCCCATCTGTGTCGAGATTGGCAATCTCCGTGGCGCTCAGCGGATAATTGAAGGTTTGAAGTTCCTCGAACTGGCCATCCGGTGATTGTCCGCCAGAGGAGTCAATGCCCACCCGCAACCCGCCGGAGGCGCGCGCCGCCGCCGACGGCCAGGCATCCACCCCAGAACCCGTGGCCGCCAACTGGCCATTGATATAGATCGCCGAGGCCGATGGGCTATAGGAAACCACGATCTGGTACCAATGGTTGGATTGCCACGTGAGATTCTCCACTGTTGCACCGCCAGTCACCTGCCCATTGGTGCCAAACGCAAAGCCCAAACTGTCACCCGCCCAGTTCAGCCCCACGCACCACCAGCCTTCGGTCACTCCGTAACCACCCATTTCCAGTAGCCGGGCGTCGGTTCCCGGTCCGCCTCCGGTTCCAGAATTCCAATTAGGCTTGAACCAGAAGACGACGCTGCCATTCCGGCAATTGATGTTGTTGACATTCGTGCCGTTGACGATTTCCCGGTCATGATACACCAACCCGGCAAACATGGTTTGGCGCGGTATCCCCACCGCGTTGCCGTTCCAACTGGGATACAGCGTCACCCCGTTGGTGTACCAGGGCGTCTGGCCTTCCTCGCCTTTCAGCGTGCCGCTATTAAAGGTCCAATGCCCCAGCCGTTGGAGTCTGACACTGCCAGCTTCGAGTGGGTTGGTGCCATCAGTCATCAGTTCCTGACCGTCATTAACCCCATCATAATCGGTATCGGGATTGGTGGGGTCGGTCCCGTAATAGATTTCTTCCCAATCGGAGAGTCCGTCACCATCCGTATCCGCCAACCGCCAGTTGGTCTCCGCCGGACCATCCCAGATTCCATTGCCATTGGCATCCTCGATGTAGTCCGGCAAAGCATCGTTATCCGTATCCACCGGCCCGCCAAAGGCCAAGCGCGTACTTTCAATGGCGGCGTAATCCCAAGTGGCCAGCCCGTCGTTAAGCGTCAGGGCCAGCCCGTTGATGGTGTTTCCCACCAGCCCGATTTGTTCTGCCGCAATTTCGAGCCGGTTCCATTGCCCCGCCGTCGGCAAGTTACCCAGATAGGTCTTGGGGTCCCAGAGGTTGTTCGCCCCCCAGTAGCCGCGATGCCAGTCTGCAATTCCCAACCATTGCAGCATAATCGTAGAGGGGGTGCTGTAGGGGTCAGGATACACATAGACGACGAGTTTGTCACCGGTATAGAGGGTAATTGGAGCGGCTACCCCGCCAAAGTAGAGTTGATGCATGCCGCTAGCATTGGCGGATTGGATCGCCAGGCTGCCGGATTGCGGCGACGGGCTGGTGACCCAGTTGCCCCAATCATCCGTAGTTGAGCTGTACCAGACTCCATTAGGCAAAGCGTCCTCCAGCCACACATTGGTGAAAGTAGTAATGGTGGCCGTGCAGGCCACATAATGATGGCCTAAGTCCACCACGGAATTGGTTTCCTTGGCTTGATCATAGGTGGCGGTGTAATGGTAGAGGCCCAGCGCATCCGCTGTGGCACTGCCAGCGTTCAGCAACGGCGTGATGTCGCTGTTGTTGACGGGCAGATAGTGCCTTCCCAGCGGACCGGCTTGGAAGGGAATGTTGTTGATTGCCAAGACCACGTCGTTATTGCCTGAGGGGCTGAGGCGAGTGGCATCGGCGGTGTAGCCGTTATAATTGTTATCCACGTTGCCACTTTGGAGGACGTCATTGGTGGTGAACAGATTATCGTAAAAGGACCAAGTGCTACTGTTGCCATTGGTTAGCCACAAGGCACCATGCAAAAAGGTGTTATTCCAGAACCCGGCCGCGAACGCGGTGGTTGCATCGTTGAGTCCCAGGCAGGTTTGGTTGAATAGACAATTATTGGCGTACAGCACTGGTTGTTCCGAATAAACCGTGCCGCCCAGGAATTGGCAGGAAGCCAGAAAGTTCGAGCCCGTGCTACCGGCCACGCCCGCCAGATGCATGGCATTCCTTTCCAGCACTGACCATTCGGTAAAATTAGCCACTAGCGTTGCCGCTCCGGTCATCGCCACGCTGGCTGGGAACGAGCCACCCATCCAATTGGTGACGATTTGTTCCTGCACGGTGTTGTAACGCACGATTCGGTTGGGGACAGCGGCGCTGCCCTGGCTATACAGACTGGCACCATCGCACAAGGTCAAGCCGGCCCGGTCCTCTGGTGAGTAAACGCCCAACACCACGCCATTGCTGAGGGTAATGGTGGCGTTGCTGAGCAAGATTCCGCCAAAGACATAGTCGAGCGGCAGGTAATGATAGCCCAGCGCCAATCCGGAGACGTCGCGTGCTGCTTGAGGTTGAAGATCCTGAGAAGTGGTGTACGGTTCGGTGGATGTAATCACCTCGGGCGGATAGGTGGTACGTTTCTGCAATTCAGCCAGCAACCACGCGGGGATGTCGGTTGTGCCTGCTTCGCGATAGGTACTGCCAAGCAGGTAATGGCTGCCCGCACCAACGGTTTGGAAAACGCCGGCGTCGGTTTCCAGGGTGGCGGTGTGATCGGTAGTGAGTGTTGCGTCCCCCAAGTTGGTGACATAGGTTAAAATGCAGTTGGTCAAGGCCAGGGAACTGTAGGCGGGATTGGCCCAGTCCGCCGTGAGGGTGCCGCAACGGTTGATGGTGAGGTTACGGCCCACGGCATGATACTCGGTGCCATTGAACGCGTTTTGTACGTCATATAACAGCAGGTTGTCGTAGGTACAATTGGCGCCGCCATAGTCGGGGTACAGCGCGTTTTCGCAATGCTGGAATTGGCAGTTGCGCACGTTGGCACCATAGGCGGTATGCAAGGTGTACTGGGAGTAACGAAACTGGAGGTTTTCGAGCAGGGTACTCCATTGATCCACCGAGAGGGCGTTGTACGAGAGACCGTCTATGGGCGAATCGTCAATGGTCTCCCCCACCGTGCAATCATTGAACACGGTGAAGATGGCGGGTTGATAGGGGTCTTTGGGGCATTCGAACACGCCCCAGCATTGCAGGCAGGCGGTATTGGTGACGGCGTATTTGATAATCGCGCCCCCGCCGATCTTGGTCGAGTTCCAGACAAACACCGGGGCAGTGATCCAGTAGGTCTTGCCGCTTTCCAAAACAAGTTCGTCCAGGCTTCCCTCAACCAATTCATAGTCCAGCACCAGACCCGTGGCGGGCAGCGGCAGGCTGGCGATTTCAATGCGGCCATCCAGTTTGCCGGGTTTTGGCACCGGCGGCAACACTCGGCCTTTGGTCACCAACTTTTGACGCTCGGCAGGTTGCGGCAGGGCCGCGCGGGGTTTGCCTAATTTGGCCAAGAGCGGCTTTATATCAAGATACGCAACCCCCTCGACCAGATAGTTGCGGCCTTCAAATTGTTCATAGACCTTGTACACCGGCACGCCCCCAAAGAAAGGCGAGCCTTTGCCCAATTCAAAGGCCCGGCCCGGCCCAATCCGCAATGCGCCAAATACCAGCGTTTCATCCAACTGTCCTTTGATCGGGCGGATTCGTTTCTCCGGGGCTTGGGCGGGATTCATTTCCGTCCAGCATTCCAGGCGCGTGGTGGCGGGGTCCAAGCCGAAGTCCGCCGGATTGACGCTAAATTCCTGAAGCAACACGCATTGGGCAAACGTGGATGACGTGTGGGTGTACTGCACGTGAGCACGCACGCCTTCGCCCACCAGCGCATTGCGGTAGAGGATTTGGTTGGGCGGATGCAGTTCGCCAATGGCATCCGCCAAGGTGGCCACCATCACGCTGCGGTCAGTCTTGAGATCGCGCAAGGCCAGGCCCAGAATATGCGACTTCAGATGCCAGCCTTTGCCATCCTGCACGTCAATGGCCCAGGGTTGGTTGAGGTTGGGCGCAAAGGTGACTTGGCGCGCTGATTGCCGGGCCGCGGCACCGTGATCGAGCAGTTCAATGTCCGGCTTGTTCTCGACCCACTGGCCATGCTCCAACCGGTGCAGGCCGGTGTGGAGTTCGGTGACGGTGCCGCGCCGGGTCTGGGTGCGGCCATCGGAGAACCGGGTGGTGGTGTGGCGTTCCCACACGCGATGGTTCGGGCCACGCTCAATGATGTTGGCGGTGAGGTTGGTTTGGACAATCCGTGGCTTGTCCGCGGCGTGCAGGCCGGGCAGGCCGGCACACAACAGGAGCGCGAGCATACGGAAGAGGATGGAAGGGTGGAGGCAGATTTTCATCATGGCATGAAGGGGTTAAAGGTGAAGCGGACGGAGACCGGGCGGGCAGGCAATAAACGGCGAATTGTAAGGGTTAAGCGAGGCAAGCCCAGCAGCAATCGGGGGGGGGGTAGGACGATCTCCCCGAGGTGACACCCCGGTGATGAGGCACATCTATATGGGAAGCCATTCATAGATTCTGGCAGAACCCTAAACCGGCCGTGCAAGAAAGTCAATGGGCGCAGATACGATTTTAGTTATGCTGATAAAGTGATAAGGAATACTTATGAATCCTGGAAAAACGGGAAGAGATTTAGCAGAAAGATGAAACCGGCAGAAAAATTCGACTGAAGAAGATAGGAACTGGGAGTTTGGAGTTAGAATGACCGGAAGAAGACAGGAGCTTGGAGGCAGGAGTTAAAGCGGGCGAGGAATTCAAACCGCGAAACAGGCTAAAAACGCGAAAGCTGAAAGAGTTGTAACGGTACTCGGTTTGCTGCTCCCGCCCGTTCGGGTTTGGTTTACGGGGTCTGCACCCACTGGGTGAAGAGGGGGCCGGCGGGGATCCAACGGGCGTGAAATTTCACCGTGCGGTTCACAAACTCCTGCCCCAGGCTCTCGGCCAGATAGATCGTCCCGGCTCGGTCCTGGTACACATGCGGACAGAACATCAGCCCTGGCAACTCATCGCTGAACAGGCGCAGACCGCTGATATTCTTGGACTCCATCGTGGCCGGCAACTCGGCTGCGGTTGGTGTTCCATCGCTCAACGTCCGCACCACCTCGGCGATCAGCGCCGGGTCCGTGGCTCGTTTGTGCTCGGTGCGGCCAATCCTACTGCTGCACTCCAGCGCCTGGAATTTCGCGCGCCGGAAATCGAACGGTGGCCGTTTCGCGTTGCGGAAGACCTCGAACGCCGGCATCTCCGAGCCACAATCCACCGCCAGGTAATCCTGCGGCGACTGCCCTTCAATGGCGCAGACCAACGCGTTCCCGATCGGAGCGCGCCCAATGGCGTTGGTCGGCGAGCGCTGCAGCAACAGCGATGACTCCTCGAAATCATGGACGTACACTGCCGTACCGCACGTGGCGGTGCTGCGGCGATGCCACGGATGCGTCGAGTCCGTCTGGTCATGGACGTAGACGGGCAACGACCGGTATTGCGCTGGCACTTCATCGAACTTGATCCAAGCCCATGCCACGAATCCGACAACCGTCAACACCCCGGCAGCCGCTCCCGCGGCCCCCACGATCAGCCATTTCATTTTAACCTTCATCGCGTACTCCGTTCGTCAATGACAGGTTGGACAACCAGCCGTGTCAGCCGTTCAATTACATATTCACCGGTGGCAATGTAATAAAAAGCCGACTGGAGGTCGGCATCGGAAAAGCCAACGACAAAAATCACACTGCATTCAAAGTTTCCAATACCGATTCAAGGGGAAGCGAAACGTCCAAGTTGTGCTCCGCGAGCCATTGGGGATTAAAAAGTTTTGATTGATATTTCAAGCCGGAATCGCAGAGGAAGGTCACAATGGTTTGCCCCGGACCGCGCTCCAGAGCGTAGCGGACCGCACCAGCGAGATTGATGCCGGAGGACAACCCGAGGAACAAGCCTTCTTGCCGGAGAAGCTGATAGACAATGGTCAGCGCCGGCTGATCCGGGATGCGATAGGCACGGTCCACTCGAATACCCTCAAGGTTTTTCGTGACGCGCATTTGCCCAATCCCCTCAGCAAAAGAGTCGCCATCATCGGTATCCGTATTGCCCTGCGTAAACCAGGACCACATGGCTGCGCCATAAGGATCGGCGCACACCACGGCAACGTCGGGGCGCTGCTCCTTGAAAAAGAGCGACAGACCACCCAGCGTACCACCGGTACCAACGGCGGAAACCACAGCGGAAACGGCACCACCCGTTTGTTCGAGGATTTCCGGTCCAGTGGTGCGGTAATGGGCAAGGCGATTGGCGGTGTTATCGAATTGATTGGCCCAAAACCAGCCGTTTTCAGTGGCCAACCGTTCCGCAACCCGATTGTAATTACCGGGATTGCTATACGGGTTTTGCGGCACCGTAATGACCTCTGCACCCAGAACCCGCAGCAGACTGATTTTTTCCGGGGACTGGGTTTCGGGAATCACAATCACGGTACGATATCCTTTGGCGTGACCAATAACCGTCAACCCGATACCGGTATTGCCCGCAGTTCCCTCAATAATGGTGGCACCGGGTTTAAGCCGTCCAGTTGCCTCCGCATCGGCGATGATACCCAAGGCGGCCCGATCCTTGATTGACCCACCCGGGTTGAGGAATTCGGCTTTGCCCAGAATTTCGCAGCCAGTGAGTTCAGACAATCGGCGAAGGCGAATCAAAGGCGTACGGCCAACATGGGCCTGAATTCCGTGGTAGCGCGAAGTGCTCATATCACCAAACTGGGTTTAAATTGAATATTCAGAGTCCACCGGCAGGGCTCGTTTGGTTTTGTCGCGAATGGCCAGTTGTTTCTCTTCATAGATCACCAGGGAGTTGGCCGGGACACTCTGCATCAGAAAGACGTTCGCGCCGATGGTGGAGTTGGCGCCAATAAACGTCTTGCCACCAAGAATCGTGGCGTTGGGATAAATGGTCACATTGTCGCCGACATCGGGATGGCGCTTGCCGCCCTTAATGATGTGGCCTTCCTCGTCTTTCACAAAGCTGCGCGCACCCAGCGTGACCCCGTGGTAAATCTTCACATTGTTACCGATGCAGCAAGTTTCGCCAATGACGACGCCAGTACCATGATCGATGAAGAAATGGGTTCCGATCTGCGCGCCAGGATGAATGTCAATCCCCGTGCGCCAGTGCGCCCATTCGGTCATCATGCGCGGAATCACCGGAGCGCCCAACCGATACAACCGATGCGCCAGCCGCTGGATGGCGATGGCCTCGATGAACGGATACGACAGGATAATCTCTTCGCGACGAAGCGCAGCGGGGTCGCCTTCATAGGCAGCTTCGATATCGGTACGGAGAACCTCGCGGACTTCCGGCAGCGACAAGCAAAAAGTTCGGATGATCGGTGGAGTCTTGCCGGTCGGCTTGTGCGGATTACCGATACGCACGCCCTTGCGCACTTGTTCCATCAGGCCACGGATCACGCTGGCCAGGCGTGCTGCGGTGAGTTCCTCGATGGAACCATTATGGACCGCGTTTTCATCGTGGAAACCGGGGAAGAGGATTTGCAGCAGGTCTTCGCAGATCTGCGCCACTGCGCGCTTGCACGGCAGGTTATCCAAGTCACGATTATTTATACCGCCGGCGCGGCGATAGGACTGAAGCAGGTCGGGTAAAGCCTCGTCGCGCACTTCTTTCATCCATACTGCGTCACGGCGCGATTCCCGAGCCGATCCGGGGACAGGTTCTTGCTGGTCAAGGATCAGAGTTGTCATAATTAGCTGGAGACACGTTTATTCCATGGGGCTTTGGCAAGCAGCAAGCCCATGCCACAAAAATCAGTGATCCCGGCAAAAATGAGCCCGGCACCCACGAAGCCGGACAGCCAGATGAACGCAGGATGAACCAATTTGGAGAGCAACACCCCGCTGAAAACCAGCGCCCCAGCCGCAATGCGGACTTGCCGCTCCAGGCTGATCACCTTGCTGGTGCCGCGCACCACCGGCAGGTTGGCCGCATCCCAGGCCAACGTCCCACCGGTCACGACTGTCGGCTCGGAGAAACCAGCACGCTCGAAGAGTTCCGCCGCCTTGGTAGCACGCTGGCCGCTGCGGCAAATCAAATATACTGGCTTTTCTTTGTTCACCCGGTTGCCATCGAGCAGCGCTTGGGGATTGAGTTGATCCAGCGGAATGTTGACCGCCTGGAGCACATGCACTTCCGCAAACTCCACCGGAGTGCGAACATCAAGCAACGGCAAAGCCGGCTGGTCAGCCAGGAGCTTTGCCAATTCAGCAGGCTCAATTGTTTTCATGACATCAATTTACAGTAATTTCGGAGCACGATAAATCGTCTTCCCAGATATTTACCCTTGGCGCACCAGTTGGTGCAGCGCCTGAACCAGCGCATCTACTTCCTCGCGGGTATTGTAAAAGGCCAGCGAAGGGCGCACGGTGCTTTCCAGCCCGAATCGCCGCAAGGAAGGCTGCGCGCAGTGATGTCCGGAACGCACCGCAATGCCCTGCCAGTCCAGGTGCTTGCCGATTTGCTCGGTCGGTTTACCGGCAATGATAAAGGACAGCACGCTGGCCTTGGCCGAGGCGGTACCGATGAGCCGCAGACCACGAATGGACTCAAGAGCCGAGGTGGCATACACGAGCAATTCATGTTCATAGGCCGCGATGGCTGGCAGCCCGACCTGGGTCAGATAATCCACCGCTGCGCCCAAGCCAACGACACCGGCGATGTCAGGCGTTCCCGCTTCGAACTTGGCCGGAATGTCCTGATAGGTGGTGTGGGCGAAGGTGACATCTTTAATCATGTTGCCGCCGCCTTGCCACGGGGGCATGGCTTCCAGCAGTTTGGCTTTGCCATACAGCACGCCAATGCCAGTCGGCCCGAATATCTTGTGCCCAGAAATCGTGAAAAAGTCCGCATCCAAGGCCTGAACATTGATGGGAATATGGGGCGCGGATTGGGCGCCATCCACAAGCACCGGAACGCCGTACCCATGCGCCAATTGGATAATCTGCTCCACCGGATTAACGGTCCCCAGCGAATTGGCAACGTGCGTGACGGCCACCAACTTCGTGCGCGGCCCCAACAGGGTGGCGAATTGGTCGAGCAGCAGTTCGCCATGATTGTTGATCGGTGCCACCCGGATGACGGCCCCGGTCTGGGCCGCGAGCATTTGCCAAGGCACAATGTTGGCGTGGTGCTCCATGGCCGTGAGCAGAATCTCATCGCCAGCACCAATGTTCTTGCGCCCGTACGTTTGGGCAACGAGGTTAATGGCTTCCGTGGTGCCCCGAACAAACACGATTTCCCGCGTGTCTGACGCGCCCAAAAACCGGCGGACTTTTTCACGTCCGCCTTCAAACAACTCCGTCGAGCGCGCGGCCAAGGCATGGGCCGCACGATGAATATTCGAATTGTCGCGACGATAGAACTGCGAGGTGGCGTCAATCACCGCCTGCGGTTTATGCGTCGTGGCCGCATTGTCCAGCCAGATCAGCGGGTGCCCGTTGACGAGTTGGTGCAGGGCCGGGAAATCGCGCCGGACAGATGCCACATCAAATTTCACCGGAACTTGGGTGGCTCCGTAGGGTAAATCCGGGGTGACAGAAGTGGCCAACTGCCCGGGATTGCTGAGGAAATAGTAGGCGGGTGGCAAAGCCACATTTCGGGCTTCAGGGGTGTGCGTTCCAACCGTTTCCCGCGCGACACCTGCCGGACAGCGTGGTTCACCGAACGGGTGAGAATCGTTGGAGCCGGGGGTATGTCCACCGCTTTCAAGATTGGCTGGATGCGCACCACCCGTCTGGGCTGCCGGATGCACCGGGGGAGCAAACGACTTGGTTTCGGCAGGATAAGCTCCGGCCAACCCGTTCCCAGAGGTTGGGATTTCCCGCTGGGATGTGAGGTCCCCACCCGCGGGAACACCTTGATGGTTTTCCAAGTAAAGCTCGTTGGCCAACTGCGTGATCAACGCCGTGTCAGCCGAATGCTCATCGCCCCCGGGCGCTGGCATATCAAGCCTTGGGGTAGACATATTTGTGATAGGAATCAACGTGAACGTTGTCGAGGCGTGCAATGGCATCCTGGGTCAGCACGGCCACCGAGAAATAACGGGTAACCAGATGTGACGCAATGGAGTGTTCATTCGTGCTCATGTAACGGACCGAGAGACCCGGCTCGAGTTCCCCAGTAACCCCGGCTTTTTGCAACCCCACTACCCCCTGGTCGGCCTCCCCCACGCGCAGCAGGATGATCGAAGTCGTCTCCGGCCCGCCCTTGGACTCGGCTTTGATGTCCAGTTTGTTCGACGGAATCAGGGGCACCCCGCGCCAGGTCAGGAAGGGGGAACCGAAAATCTGGACGGTAGGGGGCGGAACCCCGCGCCGGGTGCATTCCCGGCCAAAAGCGGCAATGGCCTTGGGATGAGCCAGAAAGAACGCCGGTTTTTTCCAAACCAACGCGAGCAACTCATCCAAGTCATCCGGGGTCGGGGCACCGGAGCGCGCGTTGATGCTCTGCTCAGGCGCAATTTCCTTGAGCAACCCGAAATCGGCGTTGTTGAGCAGTTCCCATTCTTCGCGTTCCTTGACGGCCTCCACGGTCAACCGGATCTGCTCGCGCAGTTGATCAATCTTATTGCTGTAAAGATCGGTCACACGTGTATGCGTATGCAATACCGTCTGCACGGTGTTCAGATGGTATTCGCGAGGGCTCTTCTTATAATCCACAAATGTGGTCGGCAGCAGCGGTTCACCGCCCTCTGCGGAACCACCCTCTGAGGTCAGCAATTCCACCTGACGTTCGCCATACTCATTGGCCAACTGCCCTTTCTCGGCCTTGGCCACCTGGTTGACGCGGTAAACTCCGCCGTCCACATGCACATAAGGCAGCAGCCGCAGGAGCCAGCGCGGCGTGATTTGCACCGTTTGAGGCACCGTTACGGTCGCGGTGGCCAGATTGCGTGCGGCAGCAGCGCTGACACTTAAGGCAACGGACGTTGAATTGTGAACATTACTCATAATATAGT
This sequence comes from Verrucomicrobiota bacterium, assembly GCA_037139415.1. Taxonomy (NCBI): domain Bacteria; kingdom Pseudomonadati; phylum Verrucomicrobiota; species Verrucomicrobiota bacterium. The sequence goes on from JBAXGN010000013.1 coordinate 31,297, forward strand.
TGTTGTTTTCGTTTTTCCGGGATTCACCGGCAAATTACATCTACCTTGCTCGTAACGAGCAGGAAATTCATGGCTGGTAAAGTTGGAAACACAATCCCGAAGCGACCGTTATGCGCCGCTGCGATCTCAACACCTGACCGATCCATGAACATGTTAAACTATTCAAAGCCGACGGCCTCCAGTGGTCTGGTAAGCCGCCTGCGGTACTAATGTTCTGGATGGCGTGGTCGCCTCTCCATAGGGAGGTAATGTTAGTTAATATTCGGAAACTGTCAATTTCTTCAAAAGATTTTTTTGCTATGGTCGCCCAGCCAGCCATGATCACTATCATTCGCAGGAAAAAACAAAATTCCAGCATGCGCGGCGCCAGTCCCGCCGCAACCGGACAAACCAGCGGAAGCAACAACATGAGAATGGCAGCCCGCGTGGCGTGAGCCGGAAAAAAGACGTTCCCGATCACTCATTTGCACCGCCCGTTTTCTGCTGGCGCCGTTTTTTTGCCTTAACCCCCGCCGCCTTGCCATCCCCAGGCGTTTGTGGCGTGGGCAACGGGGCACCAATTGACTTGCGCCAGACAAGCAGTTTCTCGTGCAATGCCCTCGTTTGCTCCGGTTGTTTTGCCGCCAGATTATTTTTTTCACCGATGTCTTCCTTCAGGTTGTAAAGCTCCAACCGTCCGGTTTCAAAAAACTCGATCAATTTCCAATCCCCAGAACGAATGGCACCTGCGGGAGTCGTACGCCAGGTGCCTCCGCCGGCTCCAAGATAACCGGGGAAATGCCAGTAGATGGCATCACGCTTTAGCGCACCCTTTGCGCCTTGAAACAGCAGTGGGGTGTAGCTTTCACCATCGAGCGGGTAATTGGGCGGAGGCGGCACCCCTGCGATTTCCAACAGCGTTGGGTACAAATCCACGGAAATAATCGGTGTGTCGCTGATGGTGGCGGGGGCGATTTTTCCCGGCCAGCGAAAGATGTACGGCACCCGCACGCCACCTTCGTAAAGCATCCCTTTGCCGCCTTTGAGCGGTGCGTTATCGGTAATGCTGCCACCCTGAATGCCCTCCCGTTCGTAGCCGCCGACACCGCCGTTGTCGCTCGAATAAATCATATAAGGGTATTCTCCGCCAGTTTCAATTCGTCCAATAACGCCATTACACGCCCAACGCTTTCATCCACGCTGGCAATCATGCCCGCATACGTTGGATCCTTGTGACCACCCACCGGCGGTTTGGATGCAAACTTGGCGATCCAGTTCGTCTTCGCCTCGTGGGGCGCATGCACGGCGAAATGCGGAAGATACAGGAAAAATGGGCCGTCCTTGTGCCGGCGGATGAAATCCACCGCTTTATCGGTCAGGAAATCCGCCAGATAAGTGCCCGCAGGGTAATCCGTCTTCGGTCGTGTGGCGAAATTGAAGTGTTGTCCTTCGGACACAATCGCTTCGTCAAAACCGCGTTTCGACGGATGATGCGCTTCATCGTTGCCCAGATGCCATTTACCAAACATGCCAGTGGCATAGCCTGCTTTTTGGAGAGTCTGAGCCACAGTGATTTTCTCCAGGGGCAACTGCTGGACGTTATCCACGGGCCGAAGCGGGCGGCTCGGCCAGTCGAAACGGTCAATGCTGCCGACCGTATAGACGCCGGTGCGCGGTCCATACTGGCCGCTGAGCAACGCGGCGCGCGTGGGCTGGCAGTTCGGGCCACAGGTGTAACCGCTGGTGAAGCGAATACCTTGTTGCGCCAGCCGGTCTATGTTTGGTGTTTCGTAATAACCGCTGCCGTAGCAAGCCGAATCGGTATAACCCAGGTCATCGGCGAGGATGAAGACAATGTTAGGACGCTCTGCCGCTGCAGCGGCGAAAGCGCCGAGCAAAAGCGCAACGAGTATGAAGCTGGAACGGAGAAACTTCAGGACAGATGTGAATGTGGTCATGACTCAGTCTTTCTCTCCCCAAACTTTTGGCGCTTTGAAATCCTTGCTGGCTGGAGCAGCCTTCGGTGGCACGGCGGCCTTGGCGAACACATCGAGACGGGCACGCAGCTCATTCGCCCTCTCCGGCTGCGCAGCCGCGAGGTTGTTCTTCTCGTAGGGGTCTTGGACGAGATTGAAGAGTTCGACGAGTTCGTTGGTCGAGACAGCGGCGGCCCTCCGCTCGCGGCGGGTGGCCAAGGTTTCGCCGTCGTTCTCGCTGTCGCCCATCGCGATTCTCCCGTTCAGCACCAGTTTCCAGTCACCGACGCGGATCGCGCCATTCTTGGGTGTGGAGTTGAGCAGGATCGCGGAGTGCGGCGATGGTTTTCCTTCCGCGATGGTGGGCCAGGCGTCTTTGCCGTCGAGCGGGAGCTTCTGTTCGAGCGAGGCACCGGCGAGTTTCAGCAAGGTGGGATACCAATCCACCACATGGAGCGGCTCGTTCACAACGGAGCCAGGCTTGATATGACCGTCCCAGGTCGCAAACGCCGCCACGCGCGTGCCGCCTTCGTAGAGCGTGCCTTTGCCCGCGCGGAGCGGACCATTACTGGTAACGCGCCCCGGCGCAGGGCCGCCGTTATCGCTGGAGAAAATGATGAGCGTGTTCTGCCGCAGCCCTTGCTTCTCCAGCGCAGCGATGATCGTGCCAATGGCCTCGTCCATCGCGGCGACCATGCCGGCGTAAGTGCGGCGTGGTTCTTTAAGGTGGGCATACGGCTCCTTGTATTTCTCCGGCACCTGATGGGGCGCGTGGACGGCATTGAAAGGCACATAAAGGAATAGCGGCTTGCTTGCGTCATGCTCGGTGATGAGTCGCACCGCTTCCTTGGCGTCGAGAAATGTGCTGTAGCCTTCGTCGTGCGAGACTTTGTCATCGCGATGCCAGTCGAAGCCACCGTCGCGGATGTGCGTGAAGTAATCCAGCGCGCCGTTGTAGTGACCGTACTGATGGTCAAAACCGCGCCGTGTCGGCAGATAAGCCGGCTCAAAATGGCCGAGGTGCCACTTGCCAACAATGGCCGTTTCGTAGCCAACTTCCTTGAGCGCCTGCGGCAGGGTTCGTTCTTCCAGCGGCAAGCCATATTGCGCCCAAGGGCGCACGACACCCACCTGCAAGCCATGCCGGATGGGATAGCGCCCGGTCAACAGTCCCGCCCGCGTCGGAGAGCAGACGGGCTGCACGTAGAACTGTTCCAACCGCGTCCCAGCAGCCGCGAGCTTGTCGATGTTCGGCGTCTGGATGTCGGGACCGTGAAACCCAACGTCCGCCCAGCCGAGGTCATCGGCAAGGATGAAGAGGACATTGGGCCTCGGTGCGGCGGCTTTGACTTCTGGCAGGGGGAGGCCGGACAGCAGCGCGACAAGCAAGGCGAGCGGCAAGCTGAGTAATTTCATGATGGGTTTGCGGTGGGAATGTTAAGGCGGCGGTTGTCAATAAAGGGGCTTGGGGCCAATCGCTGTTCAGCAACCCGACGATGGATCTCCGCGTTCCGGCCAGATGCGGGTCTGAATCCAAATGCCTGCAAAAATCCCGGCCAAAGTCGCCCACGCCGGCCAGATTCCCTGGCCGACCTGGATCAGCGCGACGCCAGGGCAGGCCCCCGTTATCGCCCAGCCTATGCCGAACAAAACGGCGCCGGGAATGATGCCAGCGTGGAACTTGACTAGGCCAAATTTCAGCCGCCCGCGCAGCAGGGCAAAGAGGGCGATGGTCAGGCTGACAGCGGCGGCAAAGGCGAACAGGAGCCGCAGATCGCGAAACAGAAGCATCCGGTGAAGTTCATTGAAGTCAGCAAACCCGAGCCGCGCAACGGTGAAGCCGAGCAGGAGCCCGGGCACGATGGTTTTCGACCAATTGGTTTTCACGACAAGATCCTTTCCAACAAAAACGAAACTCCGATGGCGACTCCGAAGAAGACTCCCGTGGCTATCAAACTGGCGGGCTGCAACCGTCCACAGCCGCTCAGCCCATGCCCCGAGGTGCAACCGCCCGACCAGCGGGTTCCAAACCCAACGAGGATTCCGCCGCCGAACAAGACCAGCAAAGCTTGCAGACCGTGGCCGAAGAGCCTGTGGAACTCGGGCGACAGTTTCGTCTGGCCCCAATGCTCTCCGCCGACCTGGCCCGCAATGACACCACCGACGACGACCGCCAAGAGAAAGACCAGATTGGCCAATCTGTCTGGCCCGCGACCAATCGCCGCCGAACTCGCGGAAGCGGAATCACTCGATGCAGTGGCTGATCCCGTTTCAGGCAGAGTCGCTCCACCGCATTGGGGTGCGGATGGAGTGGCAGAGTCGCCTGGCTTGTCACCGCCCCACTTCAAGAGCCTCGCCAGCGCCCCGGAGACGCCCAACGGCGCTCCGGTCAGCAGAGGAAACAAGATGGCCACGGTCGCCAAAAGCGCACCGCCCAGCCACCACGGCCAATAGTGTATAGTCATTTCAGGTGCCTTGTCTTCCTGCGTGGATTGTCGCTGCGACCGACGGGTCAAAGTGCCGGAACGTTAGAATTTGTAGCTATACGCGATCCCAATCGAATCTTGCGACATTGCGATAGTTTCGCGTGTGCCTGCCGGAGCCTTGCCCAGCGCGACAAATTTGCTTTCACCCGTGACGGAGTTTTCGAAGGCGTGCAGGTAGAAGACTGAAATATCATGCCGGCCAAAGTCGTAAGTCGCGCCGAACGTGAGATGATGTTGCACCACAGCCGGAGCCAAGATGTTGAACGTGACATCGCGCGCCTGCACAGGGTTCTCCGAGAAACCGTAGCCAGCGCGGAAGGTCAACGCCTTCGTCACCTGCCAGTCGGCCCCCACCTTCACGGTGCTGATACTCCGCCAGCCGAAGCCAGGTCCATGCTCCTGTCCCAACTGGCCAGCGTTGCTGCTCGGATTTCCCACCGCCGCGATGCTGGCATAATCAATCCACTTGTAATCCACCCCCAGTCGCAGCGCCGGGAGTGCCTGCCAGCCAATTCCAACACCGACGCTCTGAGGAATGTCAAACGAGCCGTTGCCCGCGAACAGGCCGCGATACTTGTCGAAACGCGATGTATAGACCCGGCTAGAGTAGGCCGCGCCCAACGAAACGTCCGGCGTGACCTTCCACAGATAGCCGAGACGGGCACCGCCGCCAAACGAATAGTCATTCCCGACGTTGGAGAGGGCGGTGGCATCCTGCGATAGCGGGCTAAAAGCCTGAAGTCCGTACGCCTTGAAGGTCTGATAGGCGAGGATGGGGGCCAAACCAATTGAATGATTCTCCGCAAACTTCCACGCCACCGTTGGCGCGATCAGCAACTGCGAGAGGTTCACGCCCAGATGGCCGCTGCCAGCGAGCAGATTTTGGCTGGTCGCGCCAGGCCCCAGGTTGAGTTGGCCGCCGGAATAGTCCGTATTCATGCCCCCGTTTCCGTAGATTGAAATGCCCAGCGAGAATTCTTTGCCGAAAGCACGTTTGTAGGCAATTTCGGGGATGAAGAAGTCCCGGCTATCGCTCACCACCCGGGCGTTGAAGGGCTTGGCCGGACCGGTTCTTTCCGCGCTGCGGTCAGGACGAAACCAATCAATCCCAAGATTGAGCTGATTGTCCGCCCAAGTGAGCGCTGCCGGATTATTGGCCCCACCGAAGGCATCGTCGGTCTCGGTGAGCGCCACGCCAGCACGCCCCTTGGCTTTGATGCCGTAGCCGTGGGAGAAATAGCCATCCGTGGCCTGGACCGAACAGGTCGCCAGCGTCGCTAGCAAGGCTAAGTTGGAAATCAGAGTTGGTTTGTTTGTTTTCGTTGTTGTTGTTTTTTTCATGTCATTTAGGGTTGAGGTGCATTTGTAAGATGGTCAGATTCGCAGCGTGGCCATCAGGATAGAACTCTCGGGTTGCGTTGGAGTGAGGCGACCGGTGGAAAGAAACAAGCAGCAGCCAGTTCAAGCGCGACGAAACCGCCGACCAACCGATCCAGATTAAGGGTTTTCTTTTCACGGTCCAAATCTATATCAAAGTACCCGGACCGTGACGTTTTCGATTTTCCCGCTGAACGGATTGGGCGTTTCATATTCTCCCACTGCCGCACCGGTCTCCGCATTACCCACGGACAGCCCGCGGCCCGGTTGGGCATCAATGAGGCCAGAGGCCTTGCCTTCGGCCAATTTGCGGCCATCCATGAGCAGGCTGAGTTTGCCCCCTTCTTCCAAACGAGCTTCCACCCGATAATGACCTTTCCCCAACGGCTCTTTGCCGCCAATGGAGGCCAGTTCCCCGGAAATGCGTACGGCAAAGGCCAGCTTGCCGCCATCCAGATATAACGCATAGCCGTTCCGACCGGCTCCCTGGGTCAGAATGACGCCGTTGGTGCCTACGGGTTCGATTTCGGCCGAGATTACCAGCGGATGCCCGGCAATCTGTGGCGCATCATTGCGATTCAGCACATCGCCGGATTTCCACGGTCCATTGGTTGAAGTGTTGGAGGTTTGCGTCACTGCACCCGCCCGGCGCGGACCATTCTGGCGCGGACCGGGGCGCCACGCAGGTTCCGCCAAATCGGCGTTCCACGTATTCCAAGCGGCGGCGAGTTCCTTGAATTTTTCCGGTTCATTGCCCGCCAGATTGTTGGTTTCTCCAATGTCTTTGGTCAGGTTGTACAGTTCCGCCCCCTCCGTGCTGGCTTTGGTTTCGGCATTGGCGCCACCAAGACCGCGCTGCCCCGGCGACGGGGCCTTGACCAGTTTCCAATCACCCTTGCGGATGGCGATCTGCTGGCCGAAACGCCAGTAAAGCGCTTCGTGAGGCTCGCCAGCTTTGGCCCCATTGAGAAAAGGCAGAAGGTTGACGCCGTCGAGTTTCCACTCGGGTTTGATTTCCACGCCGGCAGCAGCCAGCGCAGTCGGGTGAATATCGAGTTGGATGACCGGGCGATCATCCACTTTGCCCGCCGGGAGATGGCCTTTCCATTGCACAATCCACGGCACGCGAATTCCCCCCTCCCAAGTCTGGGCCTTGAATCCACGCAGCGGGCCGTTGCCCGAGGTGGTTTGTGCCGTGGGGCCGCCATTGTCGCTGATGAAGAAGATCAGTGTATCTTCCTCCAAACCATGCTCGCGAATTTTGGCCAACACACTGCCCACGGCATCGTCCAGCGCCGAAAGCATCGCGGCAAAGGTGCGGCGTTTTTTATCCTCGATGCCCTGGAAGCGGGCGAGATACTTCTCAATGGATTCGAGCGGCGCATGCACGGCGTTGAAAGGCAAATAAACAAGCCATGGCTCCGCATGGTGCTTCTCGATGAAGTTTACAGCCTCGCGTCCAAAGGCGTCGGTGGTGTAATCAATATTGCTGACGCGGTTGGTGCCTCGGAGAATCGGGTTGTTCGAGTCTCCAGCGGCGTCGAGGTAGTCATGGGCACCGCCCAGGAACCCGAAATATTCATCGAATCCACGTTTAAGCGGATGAAACTGCGGTTCGTAGCCAAGGTGCGATTTGCCAAACCATCCGGTCGCATAGCCCGCCTCCTTCAGACGGTTGCCCAGCGTGGTCTCCTTCAGAGAGAGGCCAAACGTAACCGAGGCTCCCTGCACTGGCCCGGGGTTAAACTCGTGACCATAACGTTGTTGGTACCGTCCGGTGAGCAAACCGGCGCGCGTTGGGCTGCAATAGGGGCCGCTGACATAGCCGCTGGTGAAGCGAACGCCGTTTTTTGCCAGGGAATCAACATTGGGTGTGGGAATCTGCGGATTTCCCTGGGCACTCAGTTCGCCATACCCCAAATCGTCGGCGACGATCAACAGGATGTTAGGGCGTTTGTTGGCTTTGCCTGAGTCAGTGATGGCAGCCTGACCATGGGCCGTAAACACGGCCAGTTCTGCGATGAGTATGATGGGGATAAGCTTTTTCATAATTTGCATGATTGCATTGTTGGATGTCACTCAGCCTCACATTGGATCAAGGTTTCACGGCGCGATAGAACGCATTGCCCGGGGGCGGGTTGGTGTCTGTGAAAATCAGGATTCCATGGGGCGGCGCCACCTGCTCACTTACATTCGTCCAGCCTGAGATAGTCAGACTGGTCGTCCGCTGGTATGCATAGTTTTGTCCGGGCTCACCCGCAAACTTAAACGTCACCCATCCGTTCGTCCCGGGTAATGGCGGGCTTACATGGTTTAATGTTGGCAATGGGGTTGCAGAAACATGAATCGCCACAATCGCGCTCGCAAACCCTCCACGACCATCCGTGATGGTGTAGTTGAATTCGTCGTTGCCCGTAAACCCAGACACCGGCGTATAGGTGATGACCTGGGTCGTAGAGTTCCAAACCACCTCACCGCCATTCGCACTCGTCGTCGAGACATTTACGAGCGTAATGGGATCGTTATCCGGATCCACGGAATTGGTGCGAAGCGTGGCTTCCGGGATTGGCAACGGGACGTTGATCAGGGTTGTCGCGCCTTGGTTGGTGGCAATCGGCGGACGATTGACAATCAACTGGGCCACTTGGCTGGTCACCGCCGCACCAAATGGATTGGTCACCACCAACGAGTAATACCCCTCGTTAGCCTTCTGCACATTGGTCAAGGTCAGACTGGCCGTGGTGCCAAACCCAATCACCGTATTCGTGTCAAAATACCATTGATAACTCAAAGAGTTGCCGTTTGAAACCGCCGCAGTGAAGGTGACATCGGTGGCGTTGCTGATGGTCACAAGCACGGTGGCTGGAGTAGGCTGCTGCGTGATCTGCAGCGGGCTTCCAACCGTCAAGGTCACCGGCCCGCTGGTCGCGGCGCCATTCACGTTGGTCACCACCAACGTGTAGGTGCCGGCATTCGCAGCCTGCACATTGGTCATTGCCAATGCGGCGACATTGGTTACGAAGTTGGTGGCATTCAAATACCACAGGTAGGTTGCCGGCTGGCAAGAGACCGCCGGTCCTAGTGTTGCGGTCACATTAGTGCTATCGCCCAAAGAGAGGGCGATATTGGTGACACTCAAAGCGGTAATGACCGGTAGATTGGTGTCACTCACCGTCACATAGGCAATGAGGCTGTTGGTGGAAACCCCAAAGGCGTTGCTTGCTTGCAGGTAGTACTGGCCGCCTGCGCAAGTGAGGTTACTTAAGGAAAGTGACCCGCCGTTGGCTCCTGCAATGGGCACACGGTTTACGAACCATTGCAGTGCCAGCGGTGGGTTTCCAGCGACACCCGCCACCAGAGTTACGGTGTTACTCAACACCACATTTGTGCTCGCAGGATCCTGCGTGATGTATGGCGCAATCCCCTGGACGGTTAAAACGGCCACATCGCTGGTCGCCGTGCCAAGCGCGTTGGAGGCGATTGCATAATAACTGCCCGCGTGCGCCGGAACCACGTTGCTCAAAGTCAACGTGGCACCATTTCCGACCAAAGTGTTCCCATTAAAAAACCACTCATAGACGGGGGCTGGATAACCGGAAGCCGCCACGTGAAGACTGACGGTGTCGCCGCCAGATACCGTCTGGCTGGACGGCGATTGGGTGATGACAGGGACGTGCAAAACGGCCAGAACACCCTGACTGAGGAGACTGTTAGTGTCCCAGGCCACACCGGTTCCAAGCACGGGCAGATTTACGCTGGCAAACGCGCCGCTGAACGTGTTCGCCTGGAAAAGCTGAAACGTATCCCCTGCTTGCAGCGCCTCACTATTGGTAGCCAGGGAAAGATTGAGCGTCCCCCCCACCGTCAACGAACTGACGCCAATAATCCGATCATTGGTCACCACGCCAGCAATTCGGCCGAGGCGCAAGGCGGTCGTTCCGCCAAGGCTCAGGGCGTTACTCACCACCAGCGTGTCGGGACTGGCACCATCAATTGCCAATTGGCCACCCGGCTGAATCGCAAGGGGACCGAGCACCGTGCCGCGTCCCACCAGGGTCTGTCCGGCAACAACATTGTAGCCGTTGGCCACGCCGGAGACATCAAATGTCGTACCGGGCGCGAGGGTGATGTTGGCACTATTGGAGATAGAATAGGCGTTACTGACCACCAGAGTTCCCGCGCTAATCAGCGTGGCCCCGACATAGGTGTTGGTTCCAGTAAGCGTGACGATGCCAGGCAGCAATTTTTTCACCCCACCCGCGCCACTTATGCCGCTAGCGACGGTCAGGCTGGAATTCGCCGCGGCTCCCAGTTGACCAAAGCCGCCGGGTACGGTTACAGGCCCTACCACATAGTTGCTGGTGCCACTGCCCCCCTTGATTTGTCCGCCATCCGACAGGAGCACGTTTTTGTCCAAGGGATGGGTATTCAGCCAAAACTGAACATAAGCATTGGAGAAAATGGTCAACGTGTTGGTGGGATTTCCCAGTGAAGTTGTGCTCACTTCAAACCCAAGACCGCCTTCCTTTACTTCAATGTCTCCCAAGGCAGGGTCCACTTGAGCATAAACCAGGCTGACAAAATTAGGCCCCACCTTGGTCAATTTGTACGGCTGCCCCCCGGTGCCAAGCACGGCGTTGGCAGTGGCGGTACCGCGCACATCCCAACGTTGCGTGCCACCAAGGGTGGTGTCTCCCGCCAGTGTGACGAAGCGCGTGGCATTATTCTGTGCGGCTGCACCGTTGTTCACGATCGCACCGTTCCCGCCGACGCCCGCGCCAGAGACGGTGATGGATTCCCGATTCAGCAAACTGCCGAAGACATCCAACGTGCCCCCATTGGTGATGATTGTGCCACCCGCGACAGAACCCAACGCATTGCTATGGGTGGCCACGAGGGTGCCACCGGAGATGGTGACGCTACCGGTGAAGTCGTTGTTATTGCTGATAACGAGGGTACCGGCACCCTGTTTGGTCAAACTGGCAAGCCCGCTGATTTTTCCCGGACCGCTGAAACTGTACACGGAAAGAACTTCATTGCTGACCGTGACGGAAGCCGGCAGAAGCGCACTGGCCAGATTCACGTTGGTGTTCTGTACCGCACTATCATCGAAACGGACTCCGCTGCCGTCTGAGTAGCTTGTGTCACTGCCGGTCAATTTCCAGTTCACCGTGCCAGTGGTATTCCAGTTGGTATCGGTGAGCCCCGACCAGACCAAGGGGTTAACGAAGGTGATCAACAGGTCCACCGATGAGTTGGCGGCGTTATCCACCAGGTTACCCTGAACACCTACGGGTAATGATCCGAGACTAAAGCTAGAGAATCCACTACCGCCAATCGCACCGGTATAGGCAATCAGCGGGAATTGTCCCAACGCAAAGTTTCCGCCAGCAAGGTTGATGGTGCTGGTGCCGTTGGCGACCAGGTTGGTCGCGTTAATCACCGGCGCTGTGGGATTGCCGAAAGCGCCCAGATTCAGGTTCAGCGTGGTCGCGCCACTGGCGCCGACCGTTAGTCCGGCAACGTTTAGCGATGTTCCCGACGACGCCAGGCTCAGGTTCAACTGTGCGCCATCGGCGATGCTGAACGCGCCGCCACCCGCGTGGGTCGTGTTGATGCTCAAGTGACCCTGGTTCACCAGCGTGGCCCCCGTGTAGGTGTTCGTGCCCGTGAACGTGAGCGTGCCAACGCCGTTCTTGGTCAAACCGCCGGTTCCGCCCGCAAGCAAGGGCTGGGCGATGGTGAGATCAATGTTCGTGGTGTCAATAATAGCCCCGCCGTCCTTAATATAAGTCGCCGTCACACCGGTGAAGAAGGTGCTGGCCTTGCCCGAGGAGCTGGGGCGAAGCGTGCCGCCGTTGAAATAAAAATAGCCGGTGCCGCTGCCGCCCACAACCCGCGGCGTTTCCAAAATTCCGCCGTCGAAATTATAAGTGCCCACACTGCCAGCGGAAGACCCGAGGAGCAATCCAGCGGTGGCGGTGGTGTTGCTCTGGAATTTAACGGAGCCACCAGTCTGATTGACCAACGCGAACGTGTTAGCTGTGTCACCAACGTAGATTTGAACAAAGTATTGATCGAGAATCAACTGGCCCGAACTGATATCGAAAACATTGGTCCCCGTTAGACCAGCGGTATAACCCAGCCGAAGATTTAGGCTGCCACTCACATTTCCAACGGTCAGGGATGCGTTGTTGGTGATGGCCAGGCGCACAACGTCTGTGCCATTCGCAAAGAGACGGATCGCGCTATTCTCGTTGGTCCAGCTTCCACCATCCAGCACGAGCCCGCCCTGGTAGAGTTCTATGATACTCCCAGACCGGGTGGGTACGGCAGAAGCGATGCGCAAGTCGTTCGTTCCGGTTTTGGTGAGAGTGGTTACGGAAAGGGCAATCGGGCCGAGCAAAGCCAAGTTGCCAGCGGAGGTATCAATGCCAAAGGTGCTGCCGGTGGCGCTAACAGCGTTGGTTAAATTGCGTGGACCACCATAGGTGGCCAGCGAGGCGTTCGCCACGGCCAGCGCGCCGAAACCCAGTGCGCCATCCTGCCCCAATTGCAAGGTGCCGCCCGCAAGCAACGTGCCGCCAGAGTAGGTGCCATTACCGGTGAGGGTGAGCGTGTTGGTTCCCACTTTTTGAAGCGCCAGTGCCCCCGTGGTTTCTTTGAGGGTACCGCTGAATGCAACCGCAGTATTGTTACTCCCGACTGACAAAGTGTTGGTCACACCCGCTACGCCGCTGTTATCAATCGTGCCGCTGCCGTTCAATCCGTTGATGGTATCGCTGTATCCGCCCAGGTCGAGAGTGCCGTTCGCACCCACTTGCACATTGCCTTTGCCCGCGCCATCAGGGATCACATTGGCCTTGCCCAGTTTGAAGGTGCCCTTGGTGATAATCGTATCTCCGAGATAGGTATTGCTGGATACCGCCACCGTCAGGGTCGCCGCGCCATCCTTGGTGAACGTTCCCGGACCCTGAATTTGTTCCGTTCCGAGGAAGTTGGTAAGAGTGTAAGCTTTGGTTTCATTACTGACAGTGATGGAGAGCGGGCTGACGTTGGTCACCAGCGTTACCAGGTTGGTCAGGCTTGTATCGTCGAGGGCCACCACCAACCCCGAGAGGAAAGGGTTAGCGATACCGGCGATGATATCCTTCCAATTGGCCGTAATGCCGATATCCCAACGGTCACTCAGACCACCGATACCGGTGTACGTTACCGATACGGATTGACCATCAGTAATGCCGCCGGCGGGAATGCGCTGAATCCCCGTCACGTTGCCTGCAGTGACGATGGAGTAATCCACGCCTGCCGCATACGTGGTCGTAAAAGGACTGTCCGTGACCACGATGGTATTGGTCAGCACTCCCGCAAACGCCAGATTGGTGGTGCCCGTTCCCGTCAGCGTCACCAACTCCGTATTGGGCGCATTGGTGGCGCCTGTCCAGACCAGGCTCGGCACTTTCGTAATGACCAACAGGAGGGCGGAAGCGGTGGTGTCATTGGTGATGTAACCGGTCACTCCCGACGGCAGGGTGTTACCGACGAAGGTGGTACCAGTGACATTGTTGGCGTTGGAGTACCCGAGGAGTGTGACCGTCCCAACGCTCAGCCCCAAGCCGGAGACGTTGACATAGACGCTGCTGCCGGCAGCCACGGTCAGGTTGGTTGCCAGCACCACCGGTGCGGTCGGATTACCCGAACCAAAGTTGAATTCGTTGGTGACCGGGCCAATGCTGCTGCCGAGGTTCAAGGTCGGGCTGAAGAGGGTGCTGCCCGGAATGGTGTTCGTGAATCCCAGCGTTTTACCGTCACTCACCGTGATGGCGCCACCACCTGCATGGACGGTGCCGAGGATCAGTTTACCATTGCTGACGAGGGTCACGCCCGAGTACGTATTGGAGCCCAAAAGTGTTACCGTGCCGGTGCCGGTCTTGGTGACGGCGAGCGTGCCACTGGTGTTCTTGATGACGCCACTGAAGGAGCTGGAAACATTGTTGTTACCGACAGTCAGCGCGGATGTGCCACCCCCCGAAATGTTGTCAATAATGCCGCTGCCGCTCAATCCGTTGACCGTTTCACTGAAGGAATTGAGATCCAGCGTGCCGTTGATCGTGACATTGCCCTTGCCGGAGCCATCGGGAATGCGTTCGGCAGCGCCAAGTTTCAGAACCCCGCCGCTGAGGGTCGTGTCGCCCGTGTAGGTATTGGTTCCCAAGAGGGTAAGCGTACCAGTGCCGGACTTGGTAAACGCGAATTTGGTGTCGTTGGCGTTCGGGCCACCTAAATCTCCCGAATAACTGTAGTCGCTCGTGTTAGTGACGGTGAAGGTGACCAGTGTGCCACTGCTATTGACGACGCGGTTGGACGCGCCTCCAACAGTCGTCAGGCCAGCGACGGTTTGCGAACGGCTGTTCAATTCAATGCGGCCACTCGTTCCGCTCGCATCACCCAAGGTAACGACACTGGTGATCGGAATGCGGTTGTTACCCGTATCCAGGCGAAGCGCACCATCCTTGACGAAGGTGTTTCCCGTGTAAACATTCGCACCTCGGATCACATTGGTGCCCGGCCCGGTCTTGATCAGACCGCCACTGCCGTAGAGGATGCCCCCATTGGTCAGGAAGCCGGCGGCAATCTGGTAAATGCGATCCACGCTGTTGGTCACCCCAATATTCCAGAAATTGATACCCGCGATGTTGGTGAAATGCCCATTGAAATCCACCGCTTTGCTGCCGAAGATGGCCCAGCCACCGTTGGAGAGCGTAATCCAACCAAGGCTGGTCACCTGGTTATTGTTGGTCGAGTTTTGCTTCAAGGTGCCGTTGAAGATGAGATTGTCGCCGCTTGCTGGACCACCGGAGGGACTCCAATTGCCAGCCAGCCCCCAATTCCCGTTGGCCGCCGCCCCGCCCCCCACCCAAGTCTTGGTGGCTGCGGGAAGTTCACCAGTCTGCGCGAATAGCGCCACCAATCCAAGAATGGTTAAACTGCGACGAAGGAATTGCCGCGACAGTGAATAACTCCGGCGCATCAGCGCCAGACCAACCATGTTCCATCTAATTCTCATAGGCACGCTTCTCATTGTTCAGGCCACTTCCAGTCGAACTGCAAAACGAGCTGTCCGACCGATTGAGTTTCACGCGCCTCTGGAGAGGTAGCTGACGACCGCTTGGTAGCCATCATTTTGTCGGCATTTCAAATGCCAACAACATAATACACGACCAAATATATAGACTTGGTTATGTTTTCGCAAATATTTTTTCAATATTTTTTGTCTGGCAGAAAAAACCGCTTCATTTCAACGAGCATATTTATTTGTATATATCTGCACCCCTATATGTTGCATAAGCTACTCAGTTTCATAACTTGAAAGAAAAGCAGGACACTTTTGACGGGTATTATCTTGAGTGGCGTTTGATTGTATCTCGGAGAAAACGTCTGGTTCACTATTTTTTGAGGCAATGTTTCCCCCCCCCGGCATGGATGCGTCTGCCCAACGACATTATCTGGATTAATTCGTTCCATTTGAGTTTCGAAAGCGACAATCACGCCGGAGACGGTTTTCATGTATGTTAATTATTTCTGTTGTATATATTAATATATTTGTAGTCCCAAACCAGGCTCTTCACACTTTCCAGGTGGTGATAAGCCTGCCTGTAAAACAACCGATTGTTTCAAGATCCAAGGCACAACAAAGGTTTCGGCCAGAACCTTCCTGATTGAGCGATTTCGCCACTACCGAATACAACTTGGTTCGGCGGCGCCATAATAGCCTGAAAGAACGCAGGCAGTGAGCGTGTGCTCGTGGCTTGAGGATGGCCGTTTCAACTACAACGATCCGCCGGAGCGTTTTGGAGCATTGGATGCAGGACGTCGGATGGCGCCGATCTTTTTCAATTCATTATCCCAGTCCACGCGGAGCAGCAGATCCCAGCCGGGGTTCTGGGCTTTGACTTCACAGGAACAAGATCCGAGGAGAAACCGCGTCGCCTCCTCGATCAAATCTTCTGTCAAACGCGCATGCGGCCAGGCGCCGAACACGCGCCCACGACCAAACACCACGGCCACGAACGGCTGTTCGGCGGGAAAGGACTTCAAACCAGTCGGACCTGCGAGCAGCGAAAGGAACAAAAATTCATTGGCATCGGTTCGCTTCACACGCAGCAGCGAAAATTGCACCTTGAGTTCCGGTCCGGGGCCCAACCGGCTTTCGGGATCGTTGGGATCCAACGGCGGGAGGCCGGTGGCAGCTTCAAGGAAGCGCAAACGGCCCGCCAATAAACGGGCGGCAGCTTCGTCCTGATCGCGATGCCCCGACTCGACCAACACCCAGATGGCGGAATCACCAGCCAAAATACGCTTGATCAAATCCTGCCGCGCGGGCGAATCAGTGAGGGTTCGGTAGGCCGCCAGGGAAAGCTTCCCCTCCCACACCGGTGCCGCAGCGCCACGAACATGCGACGGAAAGAACATCCGTGTGCTGTTGGTTGAAATGCTAGCCTCAAGATTCAGGCCAGCGCCGCCGCTCAAATTCCGGATTTCCGTGGCCAGCGGTTCGGTTTGCAGGACTGTCGTCGGTGCTTCAAGCCGGAACGCATCCGCCGGCCAGCGATCCAATGCGTAGCGAAAGACCGGGATGTCGCAGCCGAAGATGGCCGGCCCACCGAGCGCCAAGGCTAAGGCAAGACCGGTGGTTTTGGGGGTTGTCCGTAGCATCGAATTTTTCCGTCCGTGGTCACAATAAAGATGCGGCCTTGGGCGACCGATACGCCATCCCAAACCGGTGGGCTATCAATGGTAAAATCACGCGCAACCTGGCCGTTGCCAGAATTGAATATTTTCACGAGCGCCCCACGCTGGCCATTTAAACTCGCGTCTTGTTCTTCAAGCTCCTTCTGGACGGTCGGATCCTTTTTTGTGAGCCGCTCAAAGATTTGTTCTTCGTTGACAAGATCCGGAGGACCAGCCACGACCAAGTTGGTGCCGGCCATGGAGAGTCCACGCGTGGAGACTGGGACATAAGTGTTCCAGTCATATTTTACAAAGGTGCCGCCACCTCGCTGGAGGGCGGCGGAGCCCGCAGGGCCAGTCTGACGAGCTACGGCGTTGGAACCGCTGGAAACGGGCGGCTTTGCGGGCGCGGCCTTTTCGCCAATTTTGCTCTCTTTGGAAGGCGCCGCCCCCAAGGCTCCGGCGCGTGTCAAATCCCCTTGATCGGTGGGCAACGGAACTGCGGACGCGACACTTGGAGTTACGTTCGTTGAAGCAGCAACGGCCGGTGGAGTCAGTTTGTGGAACCATAGTGCCGCCCCGTGCTTGCCCTTGCCAACATCCACGCCGGTGAGGACACCATTGATGTGGTTGGTGGAATCGTCGCGGGCGTCGTTATTGTCGAAGGAACAGGCGATGATCGCTCCCTTGGCTGAGTGGGCGTCAGCCACGAGCGCGCGTTGCTGGATTTCCTCAGTGCCAAGGGCACGGTAATAAATCACGACTTCGTCAATCAACCCGGCGTAAGGATTGTCTTCCTCGTAGTCGCCAACCGAACCGCGGGTATCCACTCCGAATTCGAGTGGTTGCGCCGGCTTTGCCTCGAGCAGGGAAGTAGCCGTGCCAGAGTTGACGAAATGGCCATCCACGTAAAGGCGGATGGCACGGTCGGTGTCGAGTACGCCTGCCAGATGATGCCACCCAGCGCAGAGCGGGGAAAGCGCGGTGACCGAGGTGAGGTCGCCATGATTACGGATGTGGAAGACCGGAGCGCCATCACGCAGGGAAAGCGCGTAACCATACGCCGGTCCGCCGTGGGCAATAATAACACCGTTGGCGCTGTCTGGCAGAACCCAAGCCTCAACCGTGATCCCCTTGCCTGCCGGATTCAACCGTGCGTCATCGGGGAATCGAACCCCAGGAAATTTATCCTCAACCGTCACGGTCGCATTCGTGGCGCCTCTGCCTTGACGGTTGCGGCGGTTAGCCTGCCGGTTTGGGGCTTCGAGTTGCGGTTGAACATCCGGCGCCACGCGACTCGACGAGAATAGTTGATTTTGCATCGTCGTGGTCCACTTGAGATATTGTGGTTCCCGTCCATATCCAAAGACCTTCTCATCGTCGAACACGAGCAGGCGTCCCGACGGAGCATACTTGCCCGCCTGAAAATAGCCGCTGTGGCCGCCAGAAAAACTTTTACCGTAAACCCAGTAACTGCGGTGGAAGAGCGCCTCGTCCAGAAAGCCGGTGGGCGAAAAGAGGTGGGCTCCCTCACCTTTTTGGGCGGCGCCCTGTTCGACCGCGTTGCCGGACACCGGGCCAATATCCACGCGTTTGCCGTCAGTGCCGATTTTCTGGGTGCGCAGGTAGGTCCACTTGCCATCACTCACCAAAATGTCATTCAAACCGACCGGCATCTGCAGCGTCTTGATCCGCAACTGGAGATCGCCACCAGTTTCAGGATCCACCTTATCGTAGGTTTGTTCAATCAGCTTCTTACCCGTCGCCGCGTCAAGTTTGAAGAATCGCAATCCGCCATCGAGGAACACCGACCGACCCGTCACAAAACTAACCTGATCCTTTTCCACCAGTACGCTGCCGGGAACTGGCTGCACGCTCTCCAGTTGTTCAAAGGCAAACATCCGCTGGTCAGGATAAGGCCCGTACCGCCAGACTAAAGCACCGTCGTCCGCCCGCAACGCATAAACGCTGCCATCGCGGCTGCCGAACAGTACACGCCCCTTCCAATAAGTTGGGGGCGAATCCACCCGTCCACCCGCGATGAAATGCCACAGCGGTTTGCCAGTATTGAGGTCAAGGGCGAAAACCGTGCCGGTGTCAACTTGCGCGACAAAGGCTTTCCCATTAGCCACCGTCAGCGCGCTCAACCTCCCGCCGAGCGGAACATCCCAGGCCTGCGAGAGGTCCTCGCTTAGCGATTGATCCGAAAAGCCGCTCCGTTGCGTGTCGTGCCGGAAGGTGGGCCAGTCGAGCAGGCTCGGTTCGGCTCCGAGCGCCGCGTCGTAGGCTGGACCGCGTTCGAGACGTTGGTCGTCGGGCAACGGATTCGGAGCCTGGCTGGCGCGACGTGGTGCCAAGGCGTTGAGTCCGTCCAGCTTGGCCTCGGGATAACATGCGCAATTATGCGGTCCGGCGTAAATCAAGCCATTGGCGGGCATGGAACCGTAAAGACAGGCTGCACGCACCCAATGGTTAATTTCCCAGTGCTTGGCTTTAAAATCAACAAACTCAATGCCGGTGCGGGAGGGGATGATGAAGCGTTCCGTAGCCTTGGCAATATAGCAACGATGATGAAACCAATACGTATCCACGTCGGGCAGGAAACGGCTCTTGATCTCACCGGTTTCCGGTTCGCGACCGATAAACTCGCCGGACATGTTTCCTGAAATGGTCGGGGCGTTCCAGAGCAGTCCGCCCGCCAGAATCAAATCTTCCGGCGAACGGTAACCCGATTTGCTGTGTGGCGCGTTCCACAGCTCTTTCCCACTCCTGGCATCGAAGCTTTTCATCGCTCCGTCACCGCCAGCGTAGAGCACCAGGTTACTGTATAGAATCAAGCGTGGACCGAAATTATATTCAAACAATTGCCGACGACCGGCAGGCGCCGACGACCAAGTCGGATTGCCGGTCGCAGCATCCAGGCTGATCAGTTTCTCTCCGTCGTGATAAACGACTCGTTTGCCATCAGCCGCGAGCGTGAGCGGCGCAATTTTACCTTCCTTCTTCCACAGCACCCGTCCGGTCGTCGCTTGCACGGCCTGAAGTTCGCGCGGCTTCGCATCCCAGTTGAACTCCGTCTCGACGCGCCGCTGGTCACCGGTGTTGAGTTTGGGAGCGAAGTCTTCAAGCGTCCAATTCCTTGGATTGACCAGAACATAAAGAACTCCGTCCACGTTTAGGATTTCCTCGGCGCCTTTTGTGCTTGGGTAAACGTGCAGCGTACGGCCTGAGGCCCCATCCAACTTGCTGACGGGTGCATCTATGGAAAGAGTAACATAAACATGATCGCCCTCGGCAACCAACCGCCGGGCTAGCTGTGTGGGACCGGACTTCAGTGGCCAGAGGTGCGGCTGCCAGTGGGGAATCTCATTTGTCCACAAGATGGTCCCGTTGAAAGCATCCCGGGCCGTGAGCACCCAATGGGCCGGCAGCAAAACCGAAGACCGGGAACCTTGATCCATGATATAGTAGAGTCTGCCTCCCGCCGACACTTGGGCGCTGAGACTCGACATGCGATCATGATGCCGCGACCACCGGGGACTGCCAATCCACTGGTATCCTTCAGGTGATGCCACTTGCAAATCTCGCGATACGGCGTTGCCTCTGGCGTCATAGTAGTAGTGCGTCCAGTCATCTATGTCCGTGGGGCGCGGCTTCACCAACTTCCGCCACTCCCCCCCCTCTTTGAAATAGGCGACGCCATCGGGAACCAGTACTCGCAAAACTTCGTCGCGAGAGACACCATCAAGCTCCCCGGCAACCAACAAGTTGACCAGATTATCAATGTAGGGCAGCGAACCTGGACGCCAGAGGTCCACCGTGACCTGCCCGTTTAGTTTCTCAGCGAGCAACCATTCGCGCGATGACTGCACCTTTGCGGCATCGTGCTCCAACCCTTGCACTTGATAACTGGCATTGCGTCGAAGCGCCGCCGTCAATTGCGCGTCCCCCGATCCCAAGTGCACAACGAAGCCGCCCTTTACACCGGTCGCGTCAATGATGCGAGCGGCTTCCGTCTCAGCGGTTGGACTGGCCGCGCACATGGATGAAGCCCCGGTAACAACGATGGCAAGGCATGCTGCCAGCGAGTGACCCAGGGTGGAGAAACGGCGAATATTTCGCCATACAGGCGAATCGAAAGAAACTTTTCTTAATTGTGTTTGCATAGGCGCGCTATCAGTTTCGGTCAAGACCATTTGGGAACCATTCCCAAACAAACTGGGGAGTCATGCGCGCCCCTGGAGAGGTAGCAACCGATTCATTCCCAGCTCGAATGTATTGCAGCCAAAGTTACTTACCGCAATAACTTTAGTTACTCTAGTGTATAAGTGTAGATTTGTCAACAACCAACTGATAAAAATTAGCCGGTCAGAATCCTGGATCGGCAAAATTTTCGAATTCCTTGAGAAAAAGACGCTATCGAAACGATTGGAACCGGGCTTCTGTTTTTCCTAAAAACGGCTGTTTTGAAAAAAATGAAAAAAGAATTTGACAATGTACAGTAGTATTATAGATTTTCTCATGATTAGTGTCAACGACGCAAAGTGTCGTCGGTGGAAATCCAGCCAGGCAGTCGGGGCGGCTATCACTACAGATACGTATGAACTCGATCGAATGGCTGGAGATCTGCACTAACAAAACAACAATGCAGTTAAGCAAAACATATCGTATGAAGAAACTAGTAACATTCGCGCTGGCGCTTCTTTGCGCCGTAGCCATCAATGCCTATGCTGGCGAAGGCAAGAAGTCCCAGCTCACTGACGAACAGAAGGCACAGGAGAAAACCTTGTTGGACAAATACGACAAGAACAAGGACGGAAAGATTGATAAAGAGGAGAAAGCGGCTTTCAGCCCTGAGGATAAGGAAGCTTGGGACAAACTCCACCCGCACAAAAAGAAAAATTGATAACCAAACCTGTCTGATTGCGTGGACCAGCATTGGCTGGGAGTAAAACCGAATATGGCTCACCTAACATCACCATGGCTTTGGAACCATGGTGATGTTTTTACTCAACAACAGATAGGCGTTAAACTGATGGAACCGTGCTAATTAATTTAACCCGAACTTGACTTGAAAAATTGGATGATGTGGTTGGTCATCAGAAACCAGCCGAAGAGGCCACGGTAGAACGGTGGTAGCTACCTCTCGTGAGGCGCATGAAACAGGATTGGGCAAGGGGAGTTCCCAAGCCCGGACGTGGTCCGAAACAACGACATGCCTTATGAGAGACAATGATAAAATTCACGGTCCAGCTTTTCAGAGCTGGAATCACCCACCGACAAACCCTTGGGTACCTGAACGGAGGACCATATGCGGGTAACCCTTATTGGTGGCATGGACCGATTGGCGCGACACTATCTGAAAGCGGCGCAGGAGGTGGGTGTTGACTTGCGGATCTTCAACCGTCCTGAGGCCGGGCTTGCCCAGAGGATTCATGGTAGCCAGGCCGTTGTCCTCTTCACGGGCAAGGTTTCCCACCAGGCCCGCGACCTGGCCATGGGGATTGCCAAAGCGCACGCCATTCCCGTTTATCAGTACCACAGTTGCGGTGTCTGCACCCTGCGCAAGTGCCTGAGCTGCTTGGGCGGGACCGGAATGGCCGCGCGCAGCTAACTCTTCGCATCAAAACATATGAAGCCCCGTCCGACGCGGCATAGCAGCCTGCCTCATGTCGAGGGATAAAATATCAGGAAAACATTCCTGACTGGGAGCCGATCTGTTTGAGGTGGTTTTTCATACCCGCAATTCAAGGCTTTGAGATAAATCGGAATTGCGATTTTTCGATCCAACCTGAATCCCCCGAGCTGGTGTGGATAAAAATGTAATCTCCACGAATAGACTGTCCACCGGCCATTTCGCCCGCAGCAAGGCGCGTGTTAATCTGCGCGTGACGCGTAGGGGTCAGGCGCAATGGCGTGTCGGAGGACAAAACTACTCCGAGATCGGTTCGCGTGTGAACACCCACCATCCCGGGAATCGTCAGCAAGAACAATCCGAATCCAACGGCGGCGAGGGACTGAGTCCAAGCTGATCGGCGCCAACCAAGGAAAACCGGCAGTCCAAAGGCCAAGGTAACCGCCAGCCAGAAACTAACCGTGGCCGTCCACCCCCACGCGTCCACCGGCAACCAAGTGGAGAATCTCTCCCACCACCTTAGCGGCGCTGCAGCAAGTTGCGCCGTCCGACGGGCATGGCGCAGACTGGCACCAGCATCCGCATCAAATGGATTGATCCACAAAGCCCGTTCCCAAGCCAGGATTGCTTCTCCGAAATGACTGCCTTGCCATTCAGCATTTCCGAGATTGCGCCATGCCTCGGCAGAGGGCTTGCGTTTGAGTTCGTCATTAAACTGTCTCGCAGCCTCCGCGAAGTCCCGCGCCTCATAAGCCGCGCAACCTCTTTCAAATGTATTGGTACTGTGCTGGGATTCAGAAGCAGAAATCTGCCAGACCGCGACTGCGAACAGGATGACGATACCACGGGTGAAGTGTGAGCAACGGATTATCATAGCCGCCTCCGCAATGCTGCGAGCAATATCTCCAATTCCGGTTGAAGCCACCACAGCGTTTTCGGGTTGGGTACTTTGCCCTTGAAAGTCACCTCCTCCGCTAGGGTGAACAACTGGCGCACCAGGTTGCCTGACTGACCCTCCCGCTCTTCGCACGGTAAAACGCCGAGCACATCGTCGCACACCAACGCTTCCGGACTGGCCTGCAAATGGGGAGCGCAAGCTGTGCGTAGCGCCGCCACCGCCGCCATGGTGAACGCCGTCGCATCGCCATCAGCCGCAGCGCGCCGCCATTGCCGTGTTTGCCTTCGGAGTTCGCCACGGGCCCTGGCAAAACGGACAATCTCTGGATGCGCGGCCAGAAAACGGCGGCGACGTTCCCACCAGCATGCGCCCGTCAGCACGCCCCCCAGGAGAAGTTGGAGCATCCAAAAGGAGGTGCGCTGCTGCGTCGGCACCAACCCGGCTGTAAAATGAACCGGGCGGCTCGCCATTCTTCCCAAGCCCTCCGACGCGTGCTCATCCGGTGCGCCAGAGGTTGCACTTGTGGCGTTCGATATTTGTCCCATCGTGCGTGCTCCGGCGGACGGCAGCACCAGAACTGGGATCGCAGGAATCGTCAGATCCACGAAGCTAGTCCTTTGCGGATCGAAGTAGCTGAACGGAATCCTGGGCGTGTCCGTCATTCCAGGATTCAGCGGAATCAAAGTGTAATAAAACACGTTGCTGCCACGCTGCCTGATGGTTGGCGGCGAATTGCCATCCGGCATGGTGTTTAGAACCCGCCAACCCGGCGCGTGAGCAATACCGGGCGGAATCAGGCGCCCAAGGTTTCCCTCCCCACGGACAGCAACGGATAGTACGAGGGGATCACCCGCATGGACTTCACGAGTTGCGGGTCTCGGCGACGCTCCCATAGACTGTCCGATCAATCCAGTGAATCCAGGGAGCGCACCGCCCGGAAGGTGCCTGACCACAATCTCTACTGACCCGGATTCCAAAAAGGGGCGAAAGCCTGGCAGCAGGACGCTTTGCGGATCGGTGGTTGGCCGGCGTTCCACAAAAGCCTGGGCACTCATCGGGAGCCGGCCTTCACGGATGGGAATGGCGATGACTTCCTCGATTAGCGCTGAAACACTATGTCCATTGTGTGTGCGCAACTCGCGTCGCTGAGAACCCGGAACTCGATCAAAGAGGAACGCATCGCCCAACGCTTTCGGATCCACCAGACCTAATACGCTGCTGTCTCCCGGATCCAGCACCACGATTTTCAAAGGAATTGCCTGGCCAACGAAGCAATCGCCCTCTGGAATTTCGAGATGCAAGGAGGCAGGCCGTCGGGCCTCGGGTGAACCAGGAGCGACCACCGTGAGCGTCCGTGACGGAACGGTGATCCGCCGGTTCCCAACAACAACGGTAAAGGGAGCAATGGTAAACGAGCCTTCCGCGTGCGCGATGATCCGATAGTTGAACGTGGCCTGATATTGAGCGGTCTGCCCTTTGGTTATAAACGATTTTCCGACACCACTTTTCTGGAGTTTGAGATCCTTCGGAATGGGAATAGGGTCCGGCAAGTCCACCGCTTCCGGTTCGGCCGTGACCACCACGCGATAGAATGCCGGTTCGCGCATGGCAATTACCAGCGGATCAAATCCCGCATCCGCCACCACATTTGACTCCCCTTGCGCCTGCCGCAGCAATTGTGCCATGGCAGCATTGAGCGGCGGATCGGCAGGGTGAGCGGCTTGGCTTTGCGAGCGGGCCGGGGCACCCAGCAGTAGCAGGCTGGCGGCAAAAGACATAACGTGTCGTGCAATCATGTTCATCACCAAGTGCGGCCCGCGCGGTTTTGACGGTCATTCGGCAAATTGCCGGTGGAATATTGGCGGCTTAAATCCAAGCGGAGTGAGGAAAGCAGCCGCATGGCTTCTTCCGGGGTAAGCACCATTTCCTTGCCATTTTCCCCCTTGTGCTCCTGCTCATCCGGTTTGGACGACTGGCTCGGGTCCTTTGACGCATCATCATCCGCACCGTGTTCCCCCCTGCTCTCTTCCGGCGGCAAGCGGCGCTTGAGTGCATCCAATCGTTGCTGCAATTCCATTTTCTTGGCATCAACCGCGTCGCGAATCTCCTGAATTTTCCATCGCTCCTTCGTCAGTTCTTCAATGTGCAGATCCACAATCCCGGCATTAATCCTGGCATTTTCGTAACCAATTCGTAGTTCCAACGCACTCTTGAAGTCATCTGCCGCGCGTTGCCAGCGCTGCAGCACCATCCCATAAGTATCCGCGCTGCCTTTGACGGCATCCAATGTCTGCCTGAGACTCTTGACCGTCGCGCGGCCCATTCGGTAGGCCGACACTGCCGCCCGCAAATCGCTTCCCGCCAAAGCGGCATCCGCCGTCTTGATGGCTGAATCGGCGGATAGAATCCCCTGTTCGCTCCGGGTTTCCAAATCGCCAGCAGTCGGGGTTCCTTTTAAAACCTCCTGGGCAGCACGAAACCGCACCTGGCCCAGATTGTAGAGCGCCAATGGTTGTACCGTCGCGTCGTTGCTGGTGACGGCTGCATTGATTGCGGCTTCAGCCTCGCGCCACCGGCCTTCGCGCAAGCTTTGGGTGCCGCAGTTGAACAAGGTTCGTGGTGATCGCGACAGTTCCGTTCCCTTCCCGGCGCCTTGCGCTGCCAGCACGCATCCAAACACGATTACAATTGATGCCTGGAGGCCCGGTGCCGGATGGCGCTGCAGGGCAACGTTTTTCTGTTCCCGGCGACGCGTACCAAGTAATGATTCGCCAATCATTAAGATCAGCAACAAGCCCACCGGAATGTGAAAATGATCCACGCCCTCCCGCCGGGTGGTCACTAATCGTGCGAACCCCTCCGCACCCTCTAATGCCAGGCGAACATGCTCCAAACCATCGCTCAACGTACCCAGCGGTTGGTAGCTCCCGTGCGTAACTTCCGCAATCGCGCGCAACGTCGGTTCATCGAGCCGACTGAGTACAGGTTGCTCCTGTTCATTGCGCAAAATTTCCCGCCCACCTGCCGCACTCGTGACGAATATTTCGCTGCCCGTCGGGGTGCCCACACCGACGGTGAAGATGATCACATTTTTTGCCGCCAACTCCTTCGCCCGGGCCACGCTGGCTTTTTCCAGGTCTTCGCCGTCGGAAACCAAAATGAGAATTTTCCGCCGCCCGTTTTTCTCCACCGCCGAAAACCCCTCGTTCAAGGCACGACCAATGTCCGTTCCTGGCACTGGAATAGTCCGCTCGTCCACGGCTTGCAAGGCATCGCGAAACTCCTCGTAGTCAAACGTCAGCGGGCACTGCAAAAACGCTTGTCCGGCGAACGCCACCAGACTTACACGCCCGCGGCCAAAGTGTTGCACGAACTCCTGGATTGCCAATTTTGCCCGGGTGAGGCGGTTGGGGCTCACGTCCGTCGCCAGCATGCTTCGCGAACAATCGAGCAGAAACACCACATCTTCGCCAAGGGATTCGGCTTGCTCCGTTTGCTCCCCCCACTGTGGCCGCGCGAGCGCAAGGCCAAACACGAAGACCATCATAATCTGCAGTCCATGCTTGATGCATCGCCGCGCCGGACTGTGTGAACTCAGCATCACCTTAAGTGCTTCCGGCACTGCCAGCCGTGTAAGTTGTCGGCGGCGGACCCGGCTGGCGTAAAGCTGAAGCAACCCCAGCAACAGCGGCGCGATCAGCGCCACCCAGAGCCAGACGGGCGCTCCGAAATGCGGATTGGTGAAGGCGCCGGTCATATCATGGAACGCGTCGCAGCCAGGTGGCTGCCAGGAATAGCTCCAAGGACAGCGTCGCCATGGCCGTTAACAGTGGCCATTGGAACAACGTGGTATGGCGCGTGTAACGGCGCAGCTTCACTTCCGTTTTTTCCAGTCGGTCAATTTCGTTGTAGATGCCAGTTAGTTCAGCGCGGTTGGTCGCGCGGTACTTCCGCCCTCGCGTAATGCGGGCCATTTGGTCGAGCACCTGGTAGTTGGCTGGCCGCAGCGTGATGGTGGGGAGGATCTCACCTTGCGGACCAAGCCGCAATTTACCGGTCGTGGGCTCAAATGCCGGCAAGGGGCACGCCGCTTCCTGGCCAATTCCGATCGTATAAATCTTCACTCCCAGCGCCGCCGCCAGATCGGCGGCCGGGACCGGATTGATCTCGCCGGTGTTGTTGTCCCCGTCGGTCAACAGGATGATGATCCGGCTTTTGCTATTCTTGATTCCCGCCATCCGCTTGACCGCCGCTGCTGTGGCGTCGCCAATGCCAGTGCCCAGATCTTGAATGGATCCGATATGGATGCGCTCGAGATTCTGCACCAACCATTCATGATCCAGAGTGAGCGGGCTGACCGAGTAAGGCAACGCGGAGAAGATGATAAGCCCTATACGATCGCCCTGGCGACGCTCGATAAAATCCCGCAACACCGATCGGGCAACGTCGAAACGGGTGACATGCTCCGCAGGCTGTCCCATGTCCAGCGCCATCATGGACCACGACACATCGAGCAACAGCATGATATCGACGCCGCTGGATTGATTTTCGGTCTGCTCGTGGGCCGCGCGTGGACCAGCCAGGGTTATGATGACCAAGGCGGAAGCCAGCAGTCGGAGAAAGATCCGCAATCGGCCTGGACCAGACCGGGCCGGACGGCTGACTGTCCGGATTAGTTCAACACTGGGAAAGCGCAATGCGGATAGATGCCCATTGCGACCAAGCAATACTGCATAGATCGGCAGCAACACCAGCAGTCCCAACAACCACGGATATTGAAACTCAAAGGCGCTGTTCATGGGTGAGTGGCGGTGTGTCTTGGCGTTTGACTCGCGCTGTTTCGATCTTGCCAACCACAAGGAGCGCATCGGCCACCAGCCGGGGAGAGGTTGCCCGATTCCTGGCATCGAATTGACGCCGCTCGCACTGCCGGAGCAGCGCGGTAATGTCATCCTTCAATTCAACCGTCAATGATGACTGCTGGCTCAATTGCCCGGCAATTTCGTCCGCAGTCAATTCTCCACGCGGCAACATGGGGATGACGGCCGGGAGATAATGACGCAACGTTTGGAGAACCGAGCCGGCCAGCGCACTGCCATCCGGTTCAAACTCCAGCTTCCGCAAGGCTTCGCGAGCAATGTCTGCGGGTGATGGCGTCACCACCGAACGCGTGCCCCGACACCACCAGACCACGGTCGCTAAGACCAATAACGACAGCAGACCCACCAGCAAGATTGCGCCGCCGTACTGTTCCCAGATCGTGGGCGGCAACAATTCCTCAATCGGCCGCAAGTCAGGAAGCGTACTCCCAAATAACGGTAAGCGGGCAAGATGGTCGGCAAGTGCAGGCATGTTCAGGCCCG
The DNA here is from genome assembly GCA_037139415.1 of Verrucomicrobiota bacterium. NCBI lineage: Bacteria > Pseudomonadati > Verrucomicrobiota > Verrucomicrobiota bacterium. The sequence goes on from JBAXGN010000013.1 coordinate 59,742, forward strand.
GCGCCAGCGGCGGTGTTCAAAAAAATGCTGCAACATGGTCGCAAATGGCCGGTCGGTTGCGAGCCGAAGCGTGTCCACTCCCTCCCGCTGCAGAGCGAGATCAAGGGCCGCGAGGCGCTGCGAATTGGAGTTCGCGTACTGCTCACGGATGTCGGTGCGTGCCAGGTTGACCTCCAGTATCTCCCCGGTTTCTGCATCCTCAAAACGGGCGATCCCCACCTCTGGCAGCGCTATTTCACACGGGTCATACAGGTGCAGACACACCAGATCATGGCGTGCGTTGGCCTGCCCCAGCGCTTGGGTTAGTTCGTGATCCAGCGGACAAAGGCAGTCACTGACCAGAATGGCCATCGAGCGATGCGTGAGCCAGTGAAGCATCGCCCGCAGGGCCCCGGTGGGATTCGTTCCGCGATGCGCTGGCTGAAAAAAGAGCATCTCCCGCAGCACGCGCAACAGGTGACTCCGTCCCTTGGCCGGCGGGAGAAATAATTCCACCTCATTCGTGAACAGCAGCAACCCAACCTTGTCACCGCAGCGCGCCGCAGCAAACGCCAGCGTTCCGGCCACCTCGGTCGCCAGCCGACGTTTGCTGCGGTTGGCGGACCCAAATTCTCCGGAAGCAGACACGTCCACGAGCAGGATCAGGCTGAATTCCCGCTCCTCGCGATATCGCTTCACAAAAGGTCGTCCGAGCCGATGTGTGACATTCCAATCAATGTGGCGTACATCGTCGCCGGGTGCATAATCCCGCAAATCCTCAAAATCCATGCCCCGCCCTTTGAACGAACTTAGATACGCGCCCACCATGGTGTCATTCGCCAAGCGATTGACCGCGACCTCCACCTGATGCACGGTCTGAATGAGTTCGTTGATGGGGAGCGCATCATTCATGGTACCGGAATTGTGTTGAAGAGGGTTTTGATAATGGCATCGCTGGTCATTCCCCGTGAATCCGCTTCATAGGACAGGATGACGCGATGTCGCAGCACGTCAGGCCCAATCGTCTTCACATCCTGTGGTATCACATAGCCACGACCTTGCAGCAGCGCCCAAGCCTTGGCCGCCAGCGTCAAGGCGATGGTGGCGCGCGGTGACGCGCCAAACTGAATCAGATGCTTGAGATCGAGCTTGTAGTCAGCCGGGTTACGCGTGGCGAACACCACCTTCACGATGTAATTGCGCACCTCGTCATGCACCTGGATCGCATCCACCAAATCGCGCACGCGAAGGATTTCGTCCAACGTCACCACGGGGCGCGCTTTTATGGTTGCCTTCGTGAAGGCCATTGTATCGAGAATCCGCCGCTCTTCCTCAAACGTGGGATAACTGATGACCACTTTTAACATGAACCGATCCACCTGCGCTTCCGGCAACGGATACGTGCCTTCCTGATCAATCGGATTCTCCGTGGCCAGCACGAGAAATGGATCCGGCAGCGGCAAGGTCTTTCCCCCGAGCGTCACCTGCCGTTCTTGCATGGCCTCCAGCAGGGCGGATTGCACTTTAGCGGGCGCGCGGTTGATCTCGTCCGCCAGCACCAGATTGGCAAACACGGGGCCCGGCGTGGCACTGTATTTGCGTTCCTCAGGGTTGTAAATCAGCGTGCCAATGATATCCGCTGGCAGCAGGTCGGGGGTGAACTGTATGCGGCTGAACTCCGCGTGGATGGCTGCGGCAAGCGTGCGCGCCGCTAGTGTTTTGGCCAGGCCAGGCACGCCCTCTAACAGGATGTGGCCGTTGGCGATCAAGCCCACCAAGAGCCGATCAACGAGATGTTGCTGGCCCACGATTGCGCACGCAATCTCAGCGCGCAACCGGTTCAGCAACGCTGAGGCTTCAACCAACCGCGACTCCAACTCCTCCCCGCCCAGTGGCACAGCGGGAGGAACAGACGAAGCTTGCGGCACTTCAATTGCCAAACTAGCTGACGATTCACTTTTTATCATAGAAAGAGGCGTCGAATCACGGCTCAATGGTGTACTCACCAGACTTTATGCGTGATGAGGCGGCGTTGAACCAACAGACTGGAAGACGAAAACGGAACAGGCACGAACCGAGAAGAACACCTTGCGCTGGATTGCCAGCACGAGTGGTCAAAACCGACCTAGTCAAACCATCTCTCATAAACACGCTATTAATTACGATCTTTGGATAGATAAAAACACATGGGCTTTTAATCACATGCGTTTTTCGCGCCTCTGGAAAGGTAGCCAAACACTGTTGACCCACTCATCTGCCTGGCGGATTGAACGCCGAAGCAAATACTTGATAATACATATAGACATACTTTTGTTTTGTCAAACCGATTTTGTAATCGTGAACAGAGGCAGGGTGAACGTCACGCCTGCTGACACGAATCGAAGAGCCCCGCACCGGATGGAGAGTGTGGCTTCTCCCGGCGCGGGGCTTGTTTGGTGTGCATCCAAAGGGGTGGCACCCCTTGGAAATTCTTGCCGCTACCCGCTACACGAACCTTACGGTTTGACCGTGCGGTAAAATGCTGCCAAAGAGGATGCAGTAGCATCCTGATACTGAATGATGCCGTGGGCGGGTGCCACAATGGTGACCACGTTGGTCCAGGGACCGCTCAGTGAGGTGGCACGCTGCACGTAGTATGTGACGCCAGGATCGCCGGCAAAGCCCACGTTGAATCCGCTGGGTGCCGGATTGATCGCCACCTGATGCCTGATTGGCACTGGCCGGGCGGCTACAAATAATTCGACTTCGGCACTGGCCGTACCGCCCTGACCGTCACTGATGACGTAACTGAAACGATCATCGCCGGTGAAACCTGCGCGCGGTGTGTAAACAATCTGGTCCGCTTGAACGAGCACTGAACCTCCATTGGTGCTCAATGCGACAACCGATGCCAGGCTCAAGGGATCACCATCGGGATCACTCGCCGCCTTCAGCAGGTTGGTGATGGCAATGTTGACGGAAGCGTTTTGCGGGAGCACCACACCAACATTGGTGGCTACCGGTGGATGATTCACCACCACTGCCACGACACTGAGCGTTCCATTAGCGGCCAGGCTGTTGGTATTCCAACCGGTGCCAGACCCGAGTATTGGAAGATTTACGTTTACGAACGCCCCGCTGAACGTGCTCGCCTGGAAAAGTTGAAACGTATCGCCTGCTTGCAGCGCCTCACTATTGGTGGCCAGGGTGAGATTGAGCGTCCCCCCCACCGTCAACGCATTAACGCCAGCAATTCGGTCATTGGTTACCACCCCACCAATTCTGCCAAGGCGCAATGCAGTCGTCCCGGCTAGGGTCAGGGCGTTACTCACAGCCAGGGTGCTGGGACTGGCACCGTCAATCGTCAATTGGCCACCCGGCTGAATCGCGAGGGGACCGAGCACCGTGCCCCGGCCCACCAGGGTTTGCCCGGTAACCACACTGTAGCCATTGATCACTCCCGAGACATCGAACGTCGTGCCGGGCGAGAGTGTAATGCCGGGACTGTTGGAGATGGAATAGGCGTTACTCACCACCAGCGTTCCCGCGCTGATCAGCGTGGTCCCAGTATAGGTGTTAGTGCCAGTGAGCGTGACGATGCCGGGCAGCAATTTTTTCACTCCGCCCGTACCGCTGATATTGCCAGAGACGGTCAGAGTCGCTCCCGCTGCCGCTCCCAATTGACCGAGACCGCTTGGCAAAACGATGGGCCCAACCACGTAATTACTGGTGCCGCTGCCCCCCTTGATTTGTCCGCCATCCGCCAATAGCACGCGTTTGTCCAAGGGAAGGGTGTTCTGCCAAAACTGCACATAGGCATTGGAGTAAATGGTCAACGTGTTGGTGGGATTTCCCAACGAGGAAGTAGTCACTTCAAACCCAAGACCGCCTTCCTTTACTTCAATGTCGCCCAAGGCAGGGTCCACTTGCGCATAAACCAGGCTGACGAAATTAGGCCCCACCTTGGTCAATTTGTACGGCTGCCCCCCGGTGCCAAACACGGCATTGGTCGCGGCGGTGCCACGCACATCCCACCGCTGCGCGCCACCAAAAGTCGCATCGCCCGCCAGCGTGACAAGCTTGGTTGCGTTATTTTGTGCGTTGGTGGAGTTGTTGACAATGGCTCCTGCTCCGCCGACACCGGCACCGGAAACCGTGATGGCTTCGCGATTAAGTGCTTATCCGCAAATAAAAGTTGCCTTTTTCGCCGTGCTCTGTCAATTT